>CBINNP010000030.1:0-20383 GCA_966252075.1 uncultured Solimonas sp. | reverse complement strand
GCCGCAAAGCGGGTGGCATCACAGCGGTGGCCATAGCGTTAACAGGCCCTAGGCGCGGTCGGCGGCAAACGCCAGCGTCTGTTCGATGCGCTCCAGTCCGTGCAGCTGCATCAGCAGGCGATCGACGCCGATCGCCACACCGGCACAAGGCGGCAGGCCGTGGCGCAGGGCCTCGATCAAAGCGCGATCGGCCGGCGGCACCAACTGGCCGCGCAGGCTGCGCTGGCGCTGATCCTCGTTGAAGCGGCGCAGCTGCTCCTCGGCATCGCACAGTTCGTGGAAGCCGTTGGCCAGCTCGATGCCATGCCAGAACAGCTCGAAGCGTTCAGCCAGCGGCGGCTCGCCGCGGCGCACGCGCGACAGTGCCGCCTGCGAGGCCGGGAAGTCGTAGAGAAAGCTCGGCGCCGTGGTGCCGAGGCAGGGACCCACCACCATCGACATCCACAGATCCAGCCACAGATCGCGGTCCGCCAGCTCGTGCGGCTGCAGGTCGACCGGCTCCGGCACCTCGGCAGCCAGCAGCGCGCGCCGCAGTGCGGCGGCATCCAGTTCAAAGGGATCGAAGCCGGCGTGACGCTCGAAGGCTTCGCGATAGCTGAGCCGCTGCCAGCCATGGTCCGGCGCGCCGCAGTGGCGCAGCAGCGCTTCGACCTCGTCCATCAGGCGGTGATGATCGAAGCCGGGCCGGTACCACTCCAGCATCGTGAACTCGGGGTTGTGATGACGGCCCTGCTCGTCGACGCGGAACACCGGGGCGATCTGGTAGATCGGCCCGCTGCCGGCGGCGAGCAGGCGCTTCATCGCAAACTCCGGCGAGGTCTGCAGCCACCAGCCGTCGTGGGTGCGGAAACTCTCGATGTGCCGGTCGACGGTGGCGGCGCGCGACAGCACCGGCGTCGCGACCTCCAGCACGTCGCGACGCGCGAAGAAATCGCGGATCGCCGCCAGCAGCGCGGCGCGGGCCCTGAGATGTTCGAGCGTGGCGCTCGGATGCCAGTTGATCATGGCGCAAAAATAGCAAAAGGCCGCCCGAAGGCGGCCTTTTTCGATCAAGCCGGAGGGGCTTACTTGCCGACGCGGCCGAGATACTCGCCGGTGCGCGTGTCGACCTTGACCTTCTCGCCCTCGACGATGAAGAGCGGCACCTTGACCACCGCGCCGGTCTCCAGCTTGGCCGGCTTGGTGCCGCCGGTGGCGGTGTCGCCGCGCAGGCCCGGATCGGTCTCGGTGATCACCAGCTCGACGGTGTTCGGCGCGTAGACGACCAGCGGCACTTCGTTCCACAGCGTGACGCGGACGGTTTCCTCGCCCTTGAGCCACTGCGCGGATTCGGCCATGGCCGCCTTGCCGGCCTGGATCTGCTCGTAGTTCGACGGATCCATGAAGGTCCAGAACTCGCCGTCGTTGTACAGGTACTGCATGTCCTTGTCTTCGACGTCCGCCGCTTCCCAGCTGTCGCCGGACTTCAAGGTCTTTTCCAGCACGCGGCCGGTCTTGAGGTTACGGATCTTGATGGTATTGGTGGCCTGACCCTTGCCCGGCTTGCGGTACTCGTTGTCGACGACCGAGTACGGATCTCCGTCGATCAAAACCTTGGTACCAGCCTTCATTTCATTGGTGCTGACGGTCGCCATGACGATCTCGCGTGAACGTAAAAATTTGGGTGAAAATCGGGAGCAGCACAATCTGCTCTTCGGTGCCGCTTCAAGGGCCTGCCGGGCCCGCCACAAGCCATTTTCCCGAACGCTTTCAGTTGCCGCAGCCCCGGGGCGCGGCGAAAATGGCCGCGAATGATACCGTCCCAACCCCAAAACGGCCAGCGAGCGCCGCTGTGGCAGCACGAGCTGCGGCAAGCCTTCTCGCGACCGGCCGAACTGGCCGCCTACCTCGAACTCGATCCGGCGCTGCCCGCGCTGGATCTGCCGCGCCTGCGCGACTTTCCGCTGCGCGTGCCGCGCGGCTTCGCGTCGCGGATGCGCAAGGCCGATCCGCAGGATCCGCTGCTGCGCCAGGTCTGGCCATCGGCCGACGAGGCGATCGACACGCCCGG
Source organism: uncultured Solimonas sp. (assembly GCA_966252075.1). GTDB lineage: Bacteria > Pseudomonadota > Gammaproteobacteria > Nevskiales > Nevskiaceae > Solimonas. The sequence goes on along the minus strand of CBINNP010000030.1, from coordinate 18,333 downwards.
CTTCGTCGTCGACGCGGTCGGCGATCTGAACCGCGCCCGCGGCGGCGGCATCATCCATAAATACCACGGCCGCGTGCTGCTGATCGCCACCGGCGCCTGCGCGGTGCACTGCCGCTACTGCTTCCGCCGCCACTTCCCGTACAGCGAGCAGCTGGCAGCGCGCGAGCACTGGCAGGCAGCGCTCGACGAGATCGCCGGCGACCCCGGTATCCAGGAAGTGATCCTGTCCGGTGGTGATCCGCTGTCGCTGTCCGACGACAAGCTCGCCGAGCTGGTCGAGGCGCTGGACGCGATCCCGCACCTCAAGCGCCTGCGCCTGCACACGCGCCAGCCGATCGTGCTGCCGGAGCGTATCGACGAGCGCCTGCTGGCATGGCTCGACCGCACGCGGCTGCAGACCGTGTTCGTGCTGCACGCCAACCATGCCAACGAGCTGGACAGTCATGTCCGCAGCGCGCTGCAGCCGCTGCGCCAGCGCGGCATCGCCCTGCTCAACCAGGCGGTCTTGCTGCGCGGCGTCAACGACAGCGCCGAGGCGCTGGAAGCGCTGTCCGAGCGCCTGTTCGAGGCCGGCGTGCTGCCCTACTACCTGCATCTGCTGGATCGCGTGCAGAACAGCGCGCACTTCGAGGTGGATGAGCGGTCCGCGACCGCGCTGATGCGCGTGCTATCGTCGCGGCTTCCGGGCTTCCTGGTGCCGCGCCTCGTGCGCGAGATCGCCGGCCAGCCTGCCAAGACCTGGATCGCATGGTGATCGCATCGTGAGTGCCGCCGCGCAGACGATCAATTCGATGGTCGCTGCCCATGCGGCGGCGAGCAGCCTCATCGTCGTCGTTGCCGGCTCCGAAAGTGTCGCCAAGCGCATCGAAAGCTATTTGCGCAACGCCGGTCATGCCCTGCGCACGGCCTGGGTCACCGATCTCGAGGACGTCGAGGAAACCCTGCGCCGCGGCACGCCGGACCTGCTGATCTGCGCAGACGCCCTGCCCGCCGCGCCGCTGCCCGACGTGCTCGACCGTTGCCGGCGACTCGCCGGCGATCTGCCGGTGCTGGTCCTGGCCGCGCAGGCGAGCCCGGAAAACAGCGTCGCGGCATTGGCGCTGGGTGCGCGCGACTGCGTCGCCTGCGACGATCAGCGCGACCTGCGCCGCCTTGAACTGGTGGTTTTGCGCGAGATCGCCGTACATCGCGGCGTACGCGAGCTGCGTACGGTGCGCAAACAGTTGCGCAACTTCGAATCGCGCCATCAGGAACTGCTCAGCGGCACCAACGACGCCGTCGCGCATATCCAGGAAGGCATCGTCGCGCAGACCAATCCGGCTTTCGCGCAGATGCTCGGCCACGTGGACGACAGCGGCCTGATCGGCCTGCCGCTGATGGATCTGGTCATCCCGGCGCACCAGCCCAAGGTCAAGGAGCAGCTCAAGCTGCTGTCGCGCGGCAAGACCGACAACCGCACGCTGGACTGCTGCCTGCTGCATCGCGAAGGCCAGCCGGTGGCCATCAGCGCGCGGCTGACGATCAGCGAGGCCGAGGGCGAGCAGCTGATCGAGATGCTGATCCGCGCCGAGGCGCCGACGCCGGCCGTGGTCGCCGCGGCGCCGAGCCCGAGCGGACGCCTGGCGTTCTTCGAAGCGCTCAAGTCGGCGATCGCCGGTGCCGCACAGCGCCAGGGCTCGCGCAGTGCCGTGCTGTTGGCGGTCGAAGGCTTCGCGCAGCTCGAACTGCAGCTGGGCCTGCACGACGCAGAGCAATCGGTGCTGCTGCTGCACGACTGGCTGCAGCAGCGGCTCGGCGAACAGGGCCAGACCTTCCGCTTCTCCAGCGGCGAACAGGCGGCGCTGGTGCAGCTGCCGGACGCCGCCAGCGCGCAGCCCTGGACCGAGGCGCTGATCGCCGACGCCGCAAGGCAGATCTTCAACACCAGCGGCCACGAGGCGCAGCTGTCGCTCAGCGCCGCGGTCTACCCGTTCGCCAGCGGCGAACAGGCCGCGACCATCGTCAGCGAGATCACCGCCGCGGCGCGGCGCCTGGCCGTGCAGAGCGCGCGCCAGGTCGTCCACCTCGGCCCCACTGCACAACACTCCCTGCACGAGCGCGAGCACGCGCGGCAGGCCGAGACGGTGCGCAAGGCGCTGGCCGCCGACCGGCTCAAGCTGGCCTACCAGTCGATCGCCAGCCTCGAAGGTGATCCGCGCCAGCACTTCGATGTGCTGGTGCGCCTGATCGACGAGGAAGGCCGCGAGCTGCACGCCTCGGAGTTCATCCAGGCTGCCGAGAAATCCGCGCAGATGCGCGCCATCGATCGCTGGGTGACGGCTCGCGCTCTGAAGATGCAGGCCAAGCGCGGCGGCGCCCAGCAGGGATCCAGCCTGTTCGTGAAGCTGTCGGAGGAAACGCTCGGCGACAACGAGGGCTTCATCGCCTGGCTGGGCGAGCAGGTCCGCGAGCGGCCGCTGCAACCGGGCGAGATCGTCTTCGAGTTCCAGGAGCTGGTGCTGCAAAACCATGTGCGCAAGGCCAAGCTGATCACTCGCGCATTGATCGACCTCGGCGCGCAGGTCGCGGTCGAGCACTTCGGCATCGGCTCGAACTCGGCGCAGATGATCGAGCACATCCCGATGCAGTTCGTGAAGTTCCACCCGTCCTATGCCAAGAACTTCAACGACCGCGAGTGGCAGAAGAAGCTGGTGATGCTGGTCGAACTGGCCAAGCAGAAGCAGTTGAAGGTGATCGTCAGCCACATCGAGGACGCCAATGTCATGGCGCGGCTCTGGCAGATGGGCGTCAACTTCATCCAGGGCTACCACGTCCAGGAGCCGGAAGTGGTGATGCTGGCGGCGGATTTCGTTTCCTGACCCGACGAGGGCCGGCGGCCCGCCGGCGCGGACACAAAAAAGGCGGCCCGAAGGCCGCCTTTTTTACGCCGAGCCGCTCGGCGCTTGATTCACACCGACTTCTGCAGCGCCGCGATGCGCACTTCCAGCGGCGGGTGCGAAGCGAACAGCTTGGCCAGCTGGCCACCGCTGAGACCCATCGCGGTCATGTTCTGCGGCAGCGTCGACTGGCCATGCGCGGCCTGCAGGCGCTGCAGCGCGGCGATCATCTTGCGCTTGCCCGCCAGGTGCGCGCCGCCGGCGTCGGCACGGAATTCACGCTGACGCGAGAACCAGGCGACCACCATGCTGGCGAGGATGCCGAACAGCACTTCCAGCACCATCACCGTGATGAAGTAGCCCATGCCCGGACCGTTGCTCTGCTCGTCGGAGCCGCGGCGGAACAGGGCCTGGTCCAGCGCGTAGCCCACCACGCGGGCCATGAAGATGACGAAAGTGTTGACCACGCCCTGGATCAGCGTCAGCGTGACCATGTCGCCATTGGCGACGTGGCTGACCTCATGCGCCAGCACGGCCTCGACCTCTTCCTGGCTCATCGAGCGCAACAGGCCGGTCGACACTGCGACCAGAGCCTTGTTCTTGTTCATGCCGGTGGCGAAGGCGTTCGGCTCCGGCGCCTCGTAGACCGCCACGTCCGGCATGCCGATGCCGGCGGCGCGCGCCTGGCGTTCGACGGTCTGCAGCAGCCACATTTCCGAGGAGCTGCGCGGCTCGGTCAGGATCTTGGCGCCGGTGCTCCACTTGGCGATGGTCTTCGACATTGCCAGCGAAATGAAGGCGCCGCCCATGCCGAACACGAACGAGAAGCCCAGCAGCGCCTGATAGTTCAGGCCGTTGGCGGTCAGCCAGCGATTGACGCCCAGCAGCGAAGTCACCACGCTCAGCACCAGTACCACGGCGAGGTTGGTAACCAGGAACAACGCAATACGTTTCATGTTGATGACTGCCTTTCTTCGGAATGCTCAGGATCGGTTGTCAGCTGCTTTCGCCCCTTGCGAAAGCAGATGTTAACGGACCCCGCAGCGCTTCCAGACTTCCAGACTCCAGCCTCATCGGGTCGATAGGCCGCCTTTTCAAGGGCGGCCCCGCCGGCCGCCCGCCATTGTTGTCGATGAATTTGAACGGCCGGTGATCAGGCGCCGTCCGCGTGCATGCTGTCGACGCGCTGGAAGCCGCGCGGCAGATGACCGCCGCGGCTGGCGCGGGCGCCGAGGTAGTGCGCCAGATCGGCCGGCTTCAGCGTCAGCGTGCGCTTGCCGCAGACCAGCGTCAGGCTGGCCGCCGCCGGCACCACGCAGGCCGCGAGGATGCGGTCCTCGCCCTTCAGCGACACCAGCTTGTTGCCCTTGCCCTTGGCCAGCTCCGGCAGCTCCGACAGCGGGAACACCAGCAGGCGGCCTTCCGCAGTGGCCAGGGCGTACCGATCGGCAGCCACGTCGGCGACGCGCATCGGCGGCATCACGGTGGCGCCATCGCCGACATTGACCACCGCCTTGCCGGCCTTGGGCCGCGCTTCCAGATCGCCGAGCTTGGCGATGAAGCCGTAGCCCTCATCGCTGGCCAGCACCAGCTTGTGGTCGGCATCGCCGAGCAGCATGGCGATGATCTTGCCGCCCGACTGGATGTCGATGCGCGTGGTCACCGGCTCGCCCTGCGAGCGCGCCGACGGCAGCTCGCGCGCGCTCAGGCTGTAGCTGCGGCCCTTGTGGTCGAGCAGCACCAGCAACTGGTTGGTCTTGCCCTGCGCGGCAAAGCCGAACTCGTCGCCGGACTTGTAGCTGAGCGCGGTCGGGTCCAGTTCATGGCCCTTGCCGGCACGGATCCAGCCGCCTTTGGACAGCACCACGGTGACCGGCTCGGCCGGGACGATCTCGGTAGCCTCCAGCGCCGAGGCGGGTGGCCGCGCATTGATCGGGCAGCGCCGCTCGTCGCCGTACTTCTTGGCGTCTTCCTTGAGTTCATCGCCGATCAGCTTCTTGAGCTTGTCGTCGTCGCCGAGCAGTTCTTCGAGCCGCGCGCGTTCGGCGGCGAGCTCTTCCTGTTCGCCGCGAATCTTGATTTCCTCCAGCTTCTGCAGGTGGCGCAGCTTGAGGTCGAGAATCCATTCGGCCTGCGCATCGGACAGCGCGAAGGTCGACATCAGCTTGGCCTTCGGATCGTCCTCGAAGCGGATGATGCGGATCACCTCGTCAATGTTGAGGTAGGCGATCAGCAAGCCTTCGAGGATGTGCAGGCGCTCGTTGACCTTGGCCAGGCGATGATTGAGGCGCCGCGTCACCGTGGCGAAGCGGTAGTCCAGCCACTCCGTCAGGATCTCCTTGAGGTTCTTGACCTTGGGCCGGCCGTCGAGGCCGATCATGTTGAGGTTGGCGCGGTAGCTGCGTTCCAGGTCGGTGGTCGCGAACAGGTGCGTCATCAGCTGTTCGGCGTCGACGCGATTGCTGCGCGGCACGATCACCAGACGCGTCGGATTCTCGTGGTCCGACTCGTCGCGCAGATCCTCGACCAGCGGCAGCTTCTTGGCGCGCATCTGCTCGGCGATCTGCTCCAGCACCTTGGCCGGCGAGACCTGGAACGGCAGGTGCGTGACGATCAGGTTGCCGTCTTCGTCGCGCTCCCAGCGCGCGCGGGCGCGGATCTGGCCATTGCCGGTCTGATACAGCTTGAGCAGGTCGTGCGGCTCGGAAACGATCTCGCAGGAGGTCGGAAAATCCGGGCCGGGCACGAACTCGCACAAGGTCTCGACGTGCGCGTTCGGGTGCTTGAGCAGGTGCAGGCAGGCGCTGACCAGTTCGCGCAGGTTGTGCGGCGGAATGTCCGTGGCCATGCCCACGGCGATGCCGGTGGTGCCATTGACGAGGATGTTCGGCAGGCGCGCCGGCAGCAGGCGCGGCTCGCTGAGCGTGCCATCGAAGTTGGGCAGCCAGTCGGTGGTGCCCTGCTCCAGCTCGTTGAGCAGCGTCGCCGCGTACGGTGTCAGCCGCGACTCGGTGTAACGCATCGCCGCGAACGATTTGGGATCGTCCGGCGAACCCCAGTTGCCCTGGCCGTCGATCAGCGGATAGCGGTAGTTGAACGGCTGCGCCATCGTCACCATCGCCTCGTAACAGGCCGAGTCGCCGTGCGGATGGAACTTGCCGATGACGTCGCCGACGGTGCGCGCCGATTTCTTGTGCTTGGACGCCGCGGACAGGCCCAGCTCCGACATCGCGTAGACGATGCGGCGCTGTACCGGCTTCAGACCGTCGGCGATATTCGGCAGCGCGCGGTCGAGCACCACGTACATCGAGTAGTCGAGGTAAGCCTTCTCGGCGAAGACTCGCAGCGGGATGCGCTCGGTATCAAAGCCGGTGTCGGTAACGGAATCGCTCATGCGGGATCAGTGAAGTCGGAAAACAGCGGAAGGCGGAACGGCGGGATTCTACCGGTCGGAACCGGCGGACGCCGGAGCCGCGGCGTCCGGATCGGCGTCGGCCTGGCGGATCAGTGCGATGAACTCGGCGCCGTACTGCTCCAGCTTGCGCGCGCCGACACCGTTGATCTGGGCGAAGGCGTCGAGATCGCCGGGACGCCGCTCGGCCATCTCGCGCAGCGAGGCGTCGTTGAAGACCACGTATGGCGGTACGCCCTGCGCGTCGGCCAGACGCTTGCGCAGCGCACGCAGACGGTCGAACAGCGAGGCATGTTCGGAAGCCAGCTGCGCGGCGGCGGCACCGCGCGGCTTCCTGGCCGCGCGCTCGCGCCTGGGCGGCGGCACCACCTGCACGCGGCGCCCCCCCGTGAGCACGTCGCGGCTGGCGGGCAGCAGGCGCAGCACCGGATAACCGTCCTGGGTTTCACCCAGCAGATTCTGATGCAGCAGCGTGCGCACCAGGACCCGCCACTCGTCGACGCTGCGTGTCTTGCCGATGCCCCAGGTCGACAGCTGCTGATGACCGCGATCGATCAGCTTCTGGCTCTCCGAGCCGCGCAGGATGTCGATCACGTGCGCGGCGCCGAAACGCTCGTTGCGCTGCGCCAGCCGCGCCACGCAGGACAGCAGCTGCTGAGCCTCCAGCGTCCAGTCCTCGGTGACGCGGGTTTCGGTGCAGTTGTCGCAGGCGCCGCAGGGACCGTGGAAATCCTCGCCGAAGTAGCGCAGTTGCACGGCGCGGCGGCATTCGCCGGACTCGGCGTAGTCGAGCACCTGGCGCAGCTGCTGGCGGGCGATGCGCTGCTCGGCTTCGAGCGCCTCGCCGGATTCGCCGTCGACTTTCTGCGCGATCAGGAACTCGGCGGTGCGGATGTCGCCGACGCCGAAATACAGCGTGCAGCGCGAAGGCTCGCCGTCGCGGCCGGCGCGGCCGGCTTCCTGGTAGTAGCCCTCGATGGTGCGCGGCAGATCGTAGTGGATCACCCAGCGCACATCCGGCTTGTTGATGCCCATGCCGAACGCGACCGTGGCGACCATCACCTGCGCGTCGTCGCGGATGAAGCGTTCCTGGTTGTCGCGTCGCGTCTCGGCATCCAGGCCCGCGTGATACGGCAGCGCGCGCAGACCGTCGGCGCGCAGCTTGTCGGCCAGTTCGTCGACGCGCCGGCGCGACAGGCAATAGACGATGCCCGCCCCGCCCTCGCGCGCCTGCTTGAGCAACTGCACGTACGTCTGCGTGTCCTTGGGCCGCACGGCATAGAACAGGTTCGGCCGGTTGAAGCTGGCGACGTGGATCGCCGGCTGCTGCAGCCTGAGCTGCGCCGCGATATCGGCGCGCACACGCGCCGTGGCGGTGGCGGTGAAGGCGAACACCGGCACCTCGGCCAACGTCTCGCGGAACGCGCCGAGCTGACGGTACTCCGGGCGAAAATCATGGCCCCACTCCGAAACGCAATGCGCCTCGTCGATGGTGATCGCCGAAATGCCCTGCGCATCGGCCAGGCGGGGCAGGAAGCCGTCGCGGAAGTCCGGCGTCATCAGGCGCTCCGGCGCCAGATACAGCAGCTTGTAGTCGCCGCGCAGCAGGCCCGACATCCGCGCCGCAGCCTCAGCGCCGGCGAGGCTGGAATTGAGGAAAGTGGCGGCGATGCCCATTTCGCCGAGCAGCCGCACCTGATCCTGCATCAGGGCGATCAGCGGCGACACCACCAGCATCACGCCCGGCCGCAGCAGCGCCGGCAACTGGAAGCACAGCGATTTGCCGCCGCCGGTGGGCATCACCGCGAGCAGGTCGCGGCCGGCCAGCGCGTCGCGGACCACCGCTTCCTGTCCGGGGCGGAAATGATCGAAGCCGAACCAGCGCTTCAGCGCGTCGGCGAGGGGGTCGGCCATCAGCGTCGCCTCAGGCGCTCAGGTCCGCGGGCTTGACGCTCTGCGCGGCCGCCAGGTCGAGCATGCCGATGGCGATTTCGCGCGACCCCAGCAGCGTCAGACTGGCGCCGCACTGCTGCAGGTGCGTCAACTCCGCATCGGAATGCGCGCGGGCGATGATCAGCAGATGCGGATTGGCCTTGCGCGCCTGCTTGATCACCTGAGCCGCCTCGAAGGCCTGCGGGATCGCCACGAACAGCTGGCGCGCGCCCGCCAGATTGGCGGCCTTGAGCACCCGCGGCTCGGCGCCGTTGCCGGCCAGCAGTTCGGCACCGTCGGCACGGGCCAGCTCGGCCGGCTGCTCGCGGTCCTCGATCACCAGATAGGGCTCGCCGGCACGCTTGAGACCGGCTGCGACCAGGCTGCCGACGCGGCCATAGCCGATGATGATCGAATGCCCTTTCAGCGCCGTGCTGCGCAGCCCCGCCTCGGCTTCCTGGGCCTTGGCCTTGGGCCGGCGCTCGGCGAGCGCGAAGGCGAAGGGGTTGAGGAAGATCGACAGGATGGCGCCGGACAGGATCAGGTCCTGGCCCTGCTCCGGCAGCAGACCCAGACTGAGTCCCAGCCCGGCGAGGATGAACGAGAACTCGCCGATCTGCGCCAGGCTGGCGGCGATGGTCAGGGCGGTGCCGGTGCTGTGGCCGAAGGCGCGGACGATGGCAAACGCGGCGATCGATTTGCCGACCATGATGATCGCCACGGTACCGAGCAGTTCCAGTGGCGCACGCAGGATGATGCTGGGATCAGCCAGCATCCCGACCGAGACGAAGAACAGCACCGCGAAGGCATCGCGCAGCGGCAGCGATTCCTCGGCGGCGCGATGCGACAAGGGCGATTCGGCGAGGATCATGCCGGCGAAGAAGGCGCCGAGCGCGAACGAGACGTCGAACAGGAAGGCCGCGCCCAGCGCGACGCCCAGCGCCACTGCCAGCACCGACAGCGAAAACAGTTCGCGCGAGCCGGTGCTCGCCACCCAGTCGAGCATGCGCGGGATCAAGCGGCGACCGATGATCAGCATCACCGCGACGAAGGCCACGACCTTGCCGATCGTCAGCGCCAGCGTTTCGGTAATCTGCGCGGCGCTCACCGCCTCGCCGCCGTCGCTCTTCAGGGCCTCGGCCAGTGCCGGCAGCAGGACCAGCGCCAGCACCATCGCCAGATCCTCGACGACCAGCCAGCCGACGGCGATGCGGCCGCGGTCGGTTTCGAGCAGGCGGCGATCCTGCAGGGCACGCAGCAGCACGACCGTGCTGGCGACCGACAGCGCCAGGCCGAACACCACACCGCCGCCGAGCGGCCAGCCGAGCATCCAGGCCAGACCCGCACCCATGGCGGTGGCGACCGCGATCTGGCCGAGCGCACCCGGCACCGCGATCTTGCGCACCGACAGCAGATCCTTCAGCGAGAAATGCAGGCCGACGCCGAACATCAGCAGAATCACGCCGATCTCCGCCAGCTCGCTGGCCAGACTCTGGTCAGCGACGAATCCGGGCGTGTGGGGGCCCATCGCCACGCCGGCCAGCAAATAGCCGACCAGCGGCGGCATGCGCAGACGCTGCGCGATCGCACCGAAGATGAATGCCAGCACGATGCCGCCGACGACAGTGGCGATCAGAGGCGTCGAATGCGGCATGCGGCGCAGTGCTCCGGATGTGGGCTAGGGGTCTTTCAGGATACGCAAACCGCGACGAGGCTGTCTGTCGCCAAGCTGTCACCCGCACACCTGCTTTAGACCTCGGCGCGATTGCCCTCGCGTTCCAGCCATTCCTTGCGATCGGCGGCGCGCTTCTTCGCCAGTAGCATGTCCATCAGACGCTCGGTGAGGCCGGCGGCCTCCTCGCCTTCGTCGAGGCTCAGCTGCACCAGCCGGCGCGTATCGCGCGACATCGTCGTCTCGCGCAGCTGCAGCGGATTCATCTCGCCCAGGCCCTTGAAGCGCGTGACCTGCGGCTTGGCACGGTTGCCTTCGGCAGCCAGGCGGTCGAGCACGCCGTTCTTCTCGGCCTCGTCAAGCGCGTAGAACACCTGCTTGCCGGCGTCGATGCGGAACAGCGGCGGCATCGCGATATAGATATGGCCGGCCGCCACCAGCGGACGATAGTGCTTGAGGAACAGCGCGCACAGCAGCGTGGCGATGTGCAGGCCGTCGGAGTCGGCGTCGGCCAGCACGCAGACTTTGCCGTAGCGCAGGCCGGCGATTTCGCTGCTGCCCGGGTCGACGCCGATGGCGACCGAGATGTCGTGAATTTCCTGCGAACCCAGCGCTTCGTTGGAATCGACTTCCCAGGTGTTCAGGATCTTGCCGCGCAGCGGCATGATCGCCTGGTATTCGCGGTCGCGCGCCTGCTTGGCGCTGCCGCCGGCCGAATCGCCCTCGACCAGGAACAGCTCGGTCTGCGACAGATCGGTCGACACGCAGTCCGCCAGCTTGCCGGGCAGTGCCGGGCCGGAGGTGATCTTCTTGCGCACCACCTGCTTGGCCAGCTTGAGCCGCGCCTGCGCGTTGGCGATCACCAACTGCGCGATCAGCTCGCCCTGATCGGGGTGCTGGTTGAGCCAGAGGCTGAACGAATCATGGACCACGCCCTGCACGAAAGCCGCGGTCTCGCGCGAGGACAGCCGCTCCTTGGTCTGGCCGGCGAACTGCGGGTCCTGCATCTTGATGCTGAGCACGTAGGCGCAGCCGTTCCAGACGTCGTCCGGCGCCAGCTTCAGGCCGCGCGGCAAGAGATTGCGGAACTCGCAGAACTCGCGGATCGCCTCGGTCAGGCCGGTACGCAGGCCGTTGACGTGGGTGCCGCCCTGCGCGGTCGGAATCAGGTTGACGTAGCTCTCGGCCACCGGCTCGGGACGCGGCCCTTCGGTGTTGAGCCAGACCAGCGCCCACTCCGCTTCCTCGCGCGCTGCCTTGAAGTTGCCGATGAAGGGTTCGGCCGGCAGCGTCTCGGCGCCGTTCAGGGCATCCCTGAGGTAATCCGGCAGGCCGTTCTCGTACTGCCAGACGGTCTGCTCGTTGCCGTGCGTGCCGTCGTTGAGGATCACCTTGAGATTCGGGCACAGCACCGCCTTGGCGCGCAGCACCTGCTTGAGGCGCGGCAGCGCAAACTTCGGCGAGTCGAAATACTTCGGGTCGGCCCAGAAGCGCACCGTGGTGCCGCGCTTGTTCCTGGCGACGCTGCCGACCACCTTCAGCGGTTCGGCCACTTCGCCGTTGGCGAATACGATCAGGTGCTCGGCGCCGTCGCGGAACACCCGTACTTCGAGCCGCGTCGACAGCGCGTTGACCACCGACACGCCGACGCCATGCAAGCCGCCGGAGAACTGGTACTGCTTGTTGGAGAACTTGGCACCGGAATGCAGCTTGGTGAGGATCAGCTCGACACCGCTGACCTTGTGCACCGGATGGATGTCGACTGGCATGCCGCGGCCGTCGTCGGCAACCTCCAGCGAGCCGTCGTCATAGACGGTGACCGTGACGCTCTTGCAGTGCCCGGCCAGGGCCTCGTCGACGGCATTGTCGATCACTTCCTGCGCGAGATGGTTCGGCCGCGCAGTGTCCGTATACATGCCCGGCCGCTTGCGGACCGGGTCAAGACCTTGAAGGACTTCAATCGCTTCGGCGCTGTACGTATTCGAGGATGCCATCGGGAGGGGTCGGTTGACGACGCGGGAAGGTAGCCGCTGGCCCCCGCCCCCGCAAGCGCCGGCTGCCGCAGCGGCGCTCGTCAGCCTGTGCAGACAAGGACTTGCGCAAGTCATGCACTGCGGCGGCCGTCATGCTTCGGTAAACTCGCCTCCCCAGCTTGACGCCCCGCTCATGCCACGTACCGCCCCACCCATCGCCGCGCAGACGCCCGCCACCGAGGCCGATCCGGTCGGCCGCTTCGAGGAGGCGATGCAGGAGCTCGAAGGCATCGTCCAGGCGCTGGAGCGCGGCGAGCTGAAGCTGGAGGAATCCCTGCGCCTGTTCGAGCGCGGCGTGCTGCTGGCGCGCCAGTGTCGCGGCTCGCTGCAGAGCGCCGAACTGAAGGTCCACGAACTGCTGGCGGCGGCCGGCGACGCGGATCGCGCGCCGTGAACCCCACCCCGCCAGCGCCGGCCGCCACCTTCGCCGATCGCGTCGATTCCTATCAGGCCCGGCTGCAACAGCAGTTTGCCCGCCTGCTGCCGGCGGCGGACCACTACCCGGCGCGCCTGCACGAGGCCATGCGCTACGCCAGCGATGGCGGCAAGCGCCTGCGTCCGCTGCTGGTCTACGCGACGGCCGAGGTGCTCGGACTGCCGGCGCAGACGGTCGATGCCGCCGCCGCCGCCGTCGAGCTGATCCACGCGTATTCGCTGGTCCATGACGACCTGCCGGCGATGGACGACGACGACCTGCGCCGCGGCCGTCCGACCGTACATAAGGCTTACGACGAGGCCACCGCCATCCTGGTCGGCGACGGTCTGCAGGCCCTGGCCTTCCAGGCCCTGGCCAGCGATCACGACGCCGGCCTGAGCGCCGAACAGCGCCTGCGCATGGTCGAGATCCTCGCCGAGGCGGCCGGCTCGCGCGGCATGGTCGGTGGCCAGGCCGTCGATCTGGCCTCCGAAGGCCAGCGCCTGAGCCTCGCCGAGCTGGAAGCCCTGCACATCCACAAGACCGGCGCGATGATCCGCGCCTGCGTGCGGCTCGCCTGCGCCGCCCGCGCCGGGCTGGCCGGGAACGAGGCCGAGGCGCTGGATCACTACGGCAAGTGCATCGGCCTGGCCTTCCAGATCCAGGACGACGTGCTGGATATCGAAAGCAGCTCGCTGGCGCTGGGCAAGACGGCTGGCAAGGACGAGGCGCAGTTCAAGTCCACCTACCCGGCGGTGATGGGCCTGCCGGCCGCCAAGCAGCGCGCCGCCGAGCTGTTCGCCGGCGCCGACGCCGCGCTGGCGCCGTTTGCCGACCGCGCCGCGCCGCTGCGCTGGCTCGCCCGCCATATCGAGGGGCGCCGGCATTGAGCAGGCTCCAGCATTGATCGCGGCCGATTGCAAGCTGTTCGCCCGCCCCGCGCTTCACCGATAATCGCCCGTTCCACTGGCCCCAGCCTCAAAGCCCCGGACCACCTTATTCATGACCGATATCCCCGGCTACGCCCTGCTCGGACGCATCCAGACCCCGGACGACCTGCGTCGGCTGCCGGCCGAGGATCTCGTGGCGCTGGCCATCGAGGTGCGGCGCTATCTGATCGAGACGCTAGGCCGCGTCGGCGGCCACTTCGCCGCCAACCTCGGCACCGTCGAGCTGTCGATGGCGCTGCACCGCTGTTTCGACACCCCGCATGACCGCCTGGTCTGGGACGTCGGCCATCAGGCCTACCCGCACAAGATGCTGACCGGCCGCCGCGCGCGGCTCGACACCATCCGCCGCCTCGGCGGCCTGGCGCCGTTCTGCCTGCGCACCGAGAGCGAGTACGACACTTTCGGCGTCGGCCATTCGTCGACCTCGATCTCCGCCGCTGCCGGCATGGCTGCCGCCGCGCGCGTCAAGAACGAGCAGCGCCGCGTGGTCGCGGTGATCGGCGACGGCGGCATGACCGCCGGCATGGCCTACGAGGCGCTCAACCATGCCGGCCATCTCGGCCTGAACATGCTGGTCGTCTACAACGACAACGACATGTCGATCTCCGAGAACGTCGGCGCGCTGCGCGACCATTCGGCGCGCGTGGTGCAGAAACTGGGCCTGGATGCACCGCACCAGCTGCGCGCACCGCAGAGCGGCGCCCATCTCGATGCGCCGGGTGCGATCTTCCAGACCCTGGGCTTCCATTACGAAGGTCCGGTCGACGGCCATGACCTGCCGGCGCTGATGGACGCGCTGGACCGCCTCAAGGACCGCCCGGGCCCGACGCTGCTGCACGTGATCACCGTCAAGGGCAAAGGCTTCGAACCGGCCGAGGCGGACCCGATCAAGTACCACGGCATCACCCAGTTCGATCCGGTGACCGGCGCCTTCCCGCCCAAGCAGGCGGCGACCGCGCCGAGCTACACGCAGGTGTTCGGCGACTGGCTGTGCCAGGCCGCCGCGCGCGATCCGCTGGTGGTCGGCATCACCCCGGCGATGCGCGAAGGCTCCGGCATGGTGGAGTTTTCCAAGCGCTTCCCGGAGCGCTACTTCGATGTCGGCATCGCCGAACAGCACGCGGTGACCTTGGCCGCCGGCCTGGCCTGCGAAGGCCTCAAGCCGGTCTGCGCGATCTACTCGACCTTCCTGCAGCGCGGCTACGACCAGCTGATCCACGACGTCGCCATCCAGAACCTGCCGGTGGTGTTCGCGCTCGACCGCGGCGGCCTGGTCGGTGCCGACGGCGCCACCCACCACGGCGCCTACGATCTATCGTTCCTGCGTTGCATCCCCAACATGGTGGTGATGGCGCCGTCCAACGAGAACGAATGCCGGCGCATGCTGGCCACCGGCCTCGCGCTCAAGCAGCCGAGCGCCGTACGCTACCCGCGCGGCAACGGCCTGGGCCTGACACTCGACGCCGACCCCAAGCCGCTGGCCGTCGGCCGCGGCCGCATCGTCCGCGAGGCGCACGGCCGCCGCCGGCCGCGCGTCGCCATCCTGGCCTTCGGCGCCATGGTGCAGCCGGCGCTGGAGGCGGCAGAAATGCTCGACGCCGTGGTCGCCGACATGCGCTTCGTCAAGCCGCTGGATACCGAACTGATCCTCGAACTGGCCAACGAGAACGACCTGCTGGTCACGCTGGAAGACAACGCCCGCATGGGCGGTGCCGGCTCCGGCGTCAACGAGGTGCTGGTCGCGCAGCATCACACCGTGCCGGTGCTCAACCTCGGCCTGCCGGACGAGTTCGTCGAGCATGGCACGCGCGAGGAACTGCTGGCGCAATGCGGCCTCGATGTCGCCGGCATCCAGCGCGCGATCCAGAAGCGGCTGCGCTCGCGCGATCTCGACGAAGCGGTCCCGCAGCGCAAGGGCACGCACTGAGCGAGGGCACGCCCGGCGCGTCGGGCGTGCCTAGAAATTGCCGCAGTCGTTCACCGGTTCGAGTCCGTCGAAGCGGTCCGCCAGCCAGGCGACTGCCGCCGTGCCGCCCGGAATCAGCGCGCCGATGTGCGTCGGTACCGGATTGACGCGGAACTCGACGCGCGCGCCCTGCTCGCACCAGCGCGCCGCCGCATCGCGGGTGCTGGCGAACGGCACCACGTCGTCGGCAATGCTCTGGATCACCAGCGCCGGCGCGGTCGGCGCGGCCTGACCGATCCTCAGCGCCGCGAACGCCGGCTTCCAGATGTCATCACGCAGGTGATCGCCGAGCGTGCGGCCGTCGACCGTCAGATGGCGCGACTGCGTAAGCACGTGCGGCACCACCACCAGCGGGATGCACTGCTTGGCCGTCTGTTCGATGTACCGCTGCCCGGCCTCGTTGAACGCTGCACGCAGGCCGTTCTGCGGATAGACGTTGTCGAGCGCGATGATGGCATTGCCCATCAGGCCGGCGTAGATCGTGCCGTCCACGGTGTCCAGCGCGCCGATCAGGTCCGAAGGAATGGCGCCGGCGTAGCCGGCGACCAGATCCAGCTCCGGCGCGTACTGCGGCGCCAGCTCCAGCGCCGCCGCCGAACCCAGACCGCCCTGCGAATAGCCGAACGTGGCGACCGGGCCATCCGCCGGCAGCCCCGCTTCCGGCAGGCGCTGCGCGGCGCGGATCGAATCCAGCACCGCATGCGCCTGATCGAGCCGGTTGATGTAGCTGACCTTCTCGTCGGTGCCCAGGCCGAGATAGTCGGTGACGACCACGGCATAACCGCGCAGCAGCAATAGCTCCACCAGCGCCGCTTCGTAGTCGATGCCCAGGCGCATCAGCTCGGAGGGCGCGCAGTTATCCGACACGCCGTGGGTGCCGGTGGCGTAGGCGACGATGGGGCGTTCGCCGGGCCCGCGCCAGACGCTGCGCGGCACCGTCAGCGTGCCGACCACCGGCACCTTGCGGCCATCGCGATCGCGCGAGACGTACAGCATCTTGTAGGACTGCCCGGACAGCGGCACGCCAGTGACCGCGAACAGCTGGATGGGCTCGCTGTGCAGGATCGCGCCGGGCGTGTCGGCGGTGGTGGCGTCGCCGCCATCGGCGCCGCAGGCCGCCAGCATCGCAAACGCCAAGCCGCACAGGGCCACCCGCCACGCACCGCCCGCCGCGCGCTTCGCTGGCTTCATGACGCCTCTCCTCGCGACTGCTTTTCTAGTTTTCTTTTTACGCCCCGCCGCAGCGTTGCCGCGGTCGGGGTGCTGCCGGATCCCTCAGCGCCGCGCGCCGAACCACGCCAGCCGCTCGCGCAGCTTCACCACCTCGCCGACCATCAGCAGGCTCGGCCCCTTGACGCCGGCCGCCTCGATGCGCGCCGGCAGATCGCCCAGCGTGCCGGTGACCACACGCTGCCGCTGCGAGGTGCCTTCCTCGACGATCGCCGCCGGCCAGTCCGCCGGCAGGCCATGCGCGATCAGTTCGGCGCAGATCTTCGGCAGCGTCTGCAGGCCCATGTAGAAGACCACCGTCTGGCCGCGCCGCGCCAGCTGATCCCAGTGCAGGCTCAGCTCGCCGTCCTTGCGCGCGTGGCCGGTGACGAAGATGCAGGCCTGCGCGTAGTCGCGATGCGTCAGCGGGATGCCGGCATAGGCGGCGCAGCCGGCCGCCGCGGTGACGCCCGGCACCACCTGGAAGGCGATGCCGTGCTCCATGAGCTTTTCCAGCTCCTCGCCGCCGCGGCCGAAGATGAACGGATCGCCGCCCTTGAGCCGCAGCACGCGCCTGCCGGCCTGCGCCTGACGCACCAGCTCGGCATTGATCTCGTCCTGCGGCACCGTGTGCTGGTTGCGCGCCTTGCCGACGAACAGGCGCTCGGCATCGCGACGCACCAGTTCCATGACCCCCGGCGACACCAAGCGGTCGTAGAGCACGACATCGCATTGCTGCATCAGGCGCAGCGCGCGGAAGGTCAGAAGATCCGGATCGCCCGGACCGGCGCCGACCAGATAGACCTCGCCGCGCGGCGCCTCGCCGGCGATCGCCGCGTCCAGCGCCCGCGTGCCGGCCGCGCTGTCGCCGCCGAGCACCGCCTCGGCGCCGGGGCCATCGAGAAACTGCTCCCAAATCTGGCGGCGTTGCGGCGCCGGCAGCTCCTTCACGCGCGGCCGCGCCGCGTGCATGAAGCCGGCCAGACGGCCGAGCGCGGACGGCAGCAAGGGTTCGATGCGCTCGCGGATGCGCCGCGCCAGCAAGGGCGCCGCGCCGCCGGACGACACCGCCAGCAACAGCGGGCTGCGGTCGACGATGCTCGGCACGATGAAACGGCTGCGTTCGACATCGTCGACGACATTGACCGGCACATTGGCGGCCTCGGCGGCCTCGGCCACCTGGGCGTTGAGCGCGGCATCGTCGGTCGCGGCGATCACCAGCCGCTGGCGCTGCACCTGCCCGGCGTCGAAGACCAGGCCCAGATGTTGCGCCCTGCCGTCGGCGACCAGCGCGGCGACCTCGGCGTTGAGTTCGGTGGCGACGATGCCGACGCGCGCCTGCGCGCGCAGCAGCAGGCGCAGCTTGCGCGCCGCCACCTCGCCGCCGCCGACCAGCAGCACCGGCTCCTGGCGCAGCCGCAGGAAAACAGGAAAGTACGGCCAGTCGGTCGTGGGGTTGCTCATGACGATCCAGCTTAGCGCTTGGCTCTGCGGCTTAGAACACGCCGGCGAAGGCTTTCATCGCCATCGTCGTGCCGATGAACACCAGGAAACCGGCGACCAGCCGCTTGAGCAGCTGCGGCTGCAGCCCGAAGCCGAGCCGGGTGCCCATCCAGATGCCGGGCAAGGCGCCGACCAGCAGCAGGCCCAGCATGCGGTAGTCCACCGTGCCGATGCCCGCATGGCCGAGTCCGGCGATGCCGGTGATCAGCACCGCATGCGCCAGGTCCGAGCCGACCAGCTTGATCGGCGGATGCTTGGGATACAGCAACAGCAGCAGCATCATGCCGATGACGCCGGCACCCACCGAGGAGATCGTCACCAGCACGCCGATCAGCGTGCCGGACAGCAGGGTCAGCGGCCGCTGC
>CBINNP010000029.1:0-20503 GCA_966252075.1 uncultured Solimonas sp. | reverse complement strand
CAGCGCGCCATACGGATAATTGGATTGACCACCTTCGGCGGCCTGCACGCGGTGTATGCCAGCGGCCACCAGGCAAGCAGCCAGCAGCCACCGCAGCGTGGAACGGTATCTCATCAATCCTCTCCTCGGGTTCCAATCCCGTCGCGTCATCTTCCCGGCCGATTCGCGGGAGATCGTCTTTGTGATTGGCCAATGCTACACATTTGTAGTGTGCTACAAAATAGGTGCACGCTTCAGCATTGACCGGCCGTCAGCGGCCGGTGGTCCAGAGCGAGGCCGGATTGGTCAGTCAGCGATGCAGCTGGATCGTCGCCTTGATGTGCTTGAGCTGCGCCACGATCGAGAACGTCATGATCACCAGCAGCGACCATGCGCCCCATTTGCCGACATGTACCGTCGCCCAGGCGCCGAACTGATGCGGGTATTGCCAGACGCCGAGCAGGGTGCCGAAATTTTCCGCCACCCACAGGAAGAAGCCGATCAGCACGAAGGCCAGCACCATCGGCATGCGCCGCTCGCGATCCAGCGGCCTGAACACTACCGTGCAGCGCGCGTACAGGCCCAGGGTCAGCGTCGCCAGCGGGATACGGATGTCGGGCAGGTAGTGATGGGTAAAGAAATTGGCGTAGATGAGTCCGGAGACGATCCAGCTCATCCAGTACGGCGGGTGGCGCTCGATGCGCAGATCCAGCAGGCGCCAGGCCTGGATCATGTAGCTGCCGACGGCGGCGTACATGAAGCCGGAGAACAGCGGCACGCCGAGCAGCTTGCTGAAAGCCGCCTCCGGATAGCGCCAGGAGCCGATGGCAGCCGAAACCTTGAATGCTTCCAGCGCAAAGCCCAGTGCGTGGAACACCATCACCGCCTTGAACTCGTCCAGTGTTTCCAGGCGACGCCAGACCAGCCAGAGCTGCGCGAACAGCGCAATGGCGAGCAGCACGTCGTAGCGCGCCAGGCCCAGCACACCCGCGCGCGGCACCAGCAGGATCGAGCCGAAGATGATCGCCGCGAACAGGCAGGCGCGGGCTTCCTTGATGCCGAACCACCACAGCTCGATCACGCCGCGACGCCAGCCTTCACACGCCGTGGCGCGGCTGCGGTCGAGAAGCAGTTGATCGAGCAGGGCCAGCATGCGTGCCGCCGCTCAGCGAGCGCCCAGGATCTCCGCGTACATGCCCGTGGCGCGCGGCAGCCCGCGGCTTTCCAGCTGCGTGGGATCGATGCTCCAGGCGCCGGCCAGCTGCATGACGTCCGACTCGTCGGGCGCGTGATCGGTCGTGGTGGCGGCCAGGCCCAGTTCGCATTCCTGTTGCGTCGGGGCGCCGATGTTCCAGAACGCCTCGGGCTCGTCGCCGCGATGCGCAAACGCGCGTACCGGCGTGCCGTCGATCCACTTGGCCCAGGCGTGCCAGCGCGCCGCCAGATGTGAGCCGAAATACTGTACCTCGCCGAAGCGGTGGCTGAGATGTTTCAGCAGATCCACCAGCTGCCTGTCGCCCGCCGCGCCGCCGGGGTAGGGCAGGCCGCCGGCCACCAGTACCCAGCCATCGACGCGCGGCGACAGGAATACGCTGCCGGTGCGCATGCCGTGGTCGTAGGCCGAGGCGACGCCCGTGGTCCAGTTGGCATAGGCGATGTTCTGGATGTACAGCGCCGCCGCCACCTGCGCCGGGCTGTCTGCACGCACCGCCAGCCACAGCATCGTGCGGCCAAACGCCACCGGGCGATCCGCCAGCTCGCTGAGTTCCGGCGGGCGGAAACGCGCCAGCCGCTCAGCGATCCAGGACAGCGCCGCAACATCGCCGAGCCGCAGCTGCCGGAGGCCCAGCGTCAGCGTCACGCCTGCCAGGCAGAGCGCCAGCAGCCACTCCATCGTGTCCAAGACTGCCTCCCGCGCCGCGTCGAATGCGCCTGCAGTGTGCGGCCTGCGTGCCGATTGCGCTAATCCAGCAGTTCGACGCGGACGCGGATGACGCCAGATGACAGGCTGCCGATGCTGGCGTAAGCGGACCGCGACAGATCGATCAGGCGCCCCTTGGCGAACGGCCCGCGGTCATTGACTCGTACCACCACGCTCTGGCCGTTCTTGAGATTGGTGACCTTGAGCCGCGAGCCGAACGGCAGCTTGCGGTGTGCCGCGGTCTTTTTGTCCGCGTCGTAACGCTCGCCGCTGGCGGTTTTCTTCGACTGATGGCGGTTGGCGTAGAAGGAGGCTTCGCCCACCTCCGTATAGCCGCTCCAGCTGCCGGATTCCTGCGTCTGCAAGCTGCTGCAGCCCGCAAACATCAGGCAGGCGCACACGGCGGCCGCTGTCAGCGCAAACCTCATTCTGTTGTCACTCGGGTCTGTCGGGGGAAGGGAGCTGGCGGTGCGGGCGGGCGAAGCTAGAACTCCAGATCGAGCGCTCCGCACAGCCAGTCTACGAACGGCGCCGCCAGCGTGAAGTGGCGGATCACCGTCTTCATTGCATCCGGCGCGGTGAGCTGGGCTTCGTCCAGTGATGCCATGCAGACGAAGTCCTTGCGCTTGAGATCGTCGATGAACTCGTGCCTGGGATCGTAGCCCTGCGGCGGACGCGACAGCGTGGCGCCGTCGAGCGCGAAGACCTTGCTGAATTTGGCCTCCTGCGTCGCCCGCTTCCAGCTCAGCGGGTTGTTGCAGATGTAGTCGCGCACCAGCTTCACGCTCTGCGGCTGCGGGTGCCAGAGGCCGGCGCCGATGAAGCACTGGCCCGGCTGCAGATGCAGGTAGAACACCGGCGCGTCGAGCCGGCCCAAAGCCGCATTGCCGGAGGCGTTGCCGCGCGGCGTCGCCTTGGTGGCCGCGTGGTAGAAGCTCATGCCGCTATGCAGCTTGTAGGGCGACTTGTCGGCGGAGAAGCGGGTGTCGCGATGGATGCGGAACAGCGAGCCGCCCATTGGCTTCGGGTCCGCCACGTAGTGCTCGCTGATCTTCTGCAGCGGCGTGGCCAGCGCCGCGATGAAGGCCAGGCAGGGCTGGCGCAGATCGCGCTCGTAGCGTGCCTTGTTCTCGGTGAACCACTCGCGATTGTTGTTCTTGCTCAGGTCCTTCAGGAAGCGGAACGCAGCGGGCGGAATGGAGGGCGTCGGCGCGGCGGGCATCGTGGGTCCAGGAGGCGATATGAGCGGCACATAGGTTTGCATCTGATCGGCGCGCTGTCATGTCCCGCTCCAGGCGTCCGTCGCCGGACGCCGATTGTTTGCAGAGGAAGATTGCGTCCAATGGATATTGTTTTAAGTTGGAATAGAATGGCGCTCCTGTCTGTCTGGGAGGCACAGCGTTCCGCTGCCCCTTGCGCCCGGACATTCATTTCCACAATAGACAAGCAGGCCGAACATGCCCGTCACCGCCAACCACGCCGTCCGCGAAGTGCTCAGCCAGATCACCCAGGACCCGCACTACGACGACGTGATGCGCATGCACAAGTTCGACTTTGTGCAGATCTTCCTGACCTTCGCCGCGCTAGGCACGTTTGCGCTGTCCTGCTACGGCTACATGGTCGAGGCGATTCCCTGGTGGCTGGCGGTGGCGTTCAACATCGTCGCCGTGTTCCTGGCATTCACGCCGATGCACGACGGCTCGCACCGCGCGGTGTCCTCGGACAGCTTCGTCAACGACCTGCTCGGCACCGCGGCGGGGCAGATCCTGCTGCCGGGCATGAACATGCCGGCGTTCCGCGCGATCCACATGGACCACCACCGTTATGTGGGCCAGGAAGGGCGCGATCCGGACGCCGGCCTGGTCGACGTGCCGAAGTGGGCGGGCATCTCCTACCTGATGTTCACCGACATCCACTGGCTGGTCTGGTTCTTCAAGAACGGCCGCGATCATTGGTCGCCGCGCATCAAGATGTACGTGTACGTGATGATGGTCACCGTCATCGGCATGCACGTGCTGTTCCTCGCCTCGCCGTACTGGGCCGAGTTCCTGCTGCTGTACGTGCTGCCGCAGCGCCTGGGCCTGGGGCTGGTGGCCTACACCTTTGCCCACATCCAGCACCCGCACGGCATGACCTGGGAGAGGGAGCCGTTCCAGGCCACGGTGCACATCTACGAGACCTCGCCGCTGCGCGGCCTGATGTTCGGCCAGGAAAACCACCACATTCATCACCTGTTACCGCACCTGCCGTGGTACCGCTACCGCCGCGTGTGGAACCTCGCCAATGGCGTGCTGGCCAAGCAGGCGGTGCCGCAGCGCGGCTGGCTCAAGCCACATGAAGGCGAGATCTACGTGCCGGGCGACGAAGCCACTGCGCCGATCGAAGTGCGCGTGGTCAGCGTCCGTGATGTGGGGCAGGAGATCCGCGCGTTCGAGTTCGAGCCCACCGATGCCGATGTCCTGCTGCCGGAAGGCGCGGCCGGCGCGCATGTCACCGTATTCATCAATGACACGCTGGCGCGCCAGTACTCGCTGGTGGCGCATGACGACGCCCGCAACCGCTACCGCGTCGCCGTCAAGCGCGATGACAACGGCCGCGGCGGCTCGCGCGCGATGCACGCGCTCCGGCAAGGCGATGTCATCCGCATCGGCCCGCCCAAGAACAACTTCATGCTGTACGAGAACGCCAAGCGCTTCATCCTGATCTCCGGCGGCATCGGCATCACGCCGATGCTGGCGATGGCGCATCGCCTGATCCGCCTCGGCAAGGATTTCGAGATGCACGTCTGCGCGCGCAACGAAGACGCCGTGCCGTTCAAGGACGAGCTGGCCGTCAGCCGTCTCGCCAAACACGTGCAGATCCATCTGGACCGTGACAACGGCCGCTCCTCGCTGTCACCGGAAGCGATCTTCGCCAAGCCGGACCCCGAAGCGCAGATCTACATCTGCGGCCCCAGCGGTTTCATGAACTGGCTGAGCGCCGCCGCCGTGCAGCAAGGCTGGCTGCCGGAGAACATCCGCATCGAATCGTTCTCCGCGCCGATCGCCGCGGATGGCGTCAACCACGCCTTCACCCTGCACCTGGCGCGCTCCAACAAGGAAATCCCGGTCAAGGCCGATCAGACCATCATCGACGCGCTGCAGCACTCCGGCGTCGAGCCCAAGTACGCCTGCATGCAGGGCACCTGCGGCACCTGTGTGGTCAGCGTGGCGAGCGGCGAGGTGGATCACCGCGATGCCTACCTCTCGGAGACCGAGAAGGCGGCCAACACGCATCTGTGCCTGTGCGTCTCGCGTGCCAAGGGTGAGCGGCTGAGCATCCAGCTCTGAGCGGGTCCTGAAATCCGCGTGGCTGACCGGAGTTGAAACGTCAGTCAGTGGCTGAACCAGCGCCCCGGGCCAGCTATTCATGCTGCCCCGGGGCGTCGTCATTTCAGAGTAGGGCGGATCGTGACCTGACAGCTTCTGTTGTGGTGGTAGTGCTTACGAGACGGCTGGTTACGCTGCGTCAACCCACCCTGCGTCTACATTTGCTATTCCGCTGGAAATAAATCGCCTTGGCTGTCATTCGCATCTGGTGCGGGCTTGTCGGCGCGTTGCCCGAGGGAGGGGTCCGAAGAAAGTACTCTCTCCGCGATAAAAAAACCTTCTGCGAAAATCTGAAGCTTTAGATCGAGATCTGACTTGGAGAGTCGGGGGACATCCCGCGAATCGATCACCTTGAGAGTCCGCGGTTGGTCGATTGCCGGCGCGCTTAAATCCAAGATTTGGAAAGCCGCATTTTCGAGGTCAGGGTCTTGCCTTAGCACTTCATCTACTGCGGTTACGAACAGCGAGAGATTCGCCCCATGCAAGGGATTCGAGCGCCAATAGCTAAGCCACGGAAAACACAAATTCCCATTAGTGCCGTAAAGCAATGGGGGGCTAAACGGAACCATTAGTCCGCGTGCGATTGGAAAGAGGCGACCAGTAACGCGCTGAACGAAGTCGGGACGAGCTTTTTGAAAGTACTCGTCAATCAGTGGAAGGATTTCCAGGAAGTGCTTGCGAACGGAGTCGCGTTTGACGCGGTTGGCTGCGCTCAAGACCATTTCGAGCGGCTGGCGCAACACGAGTAAATCGATCACTAAGCCGTCGAGTTGGGCATAGCTAAAGCTCGGCGAGTTCCTCGCGAGATGCACAAGTTTTTTTGCTGTTCCTTCAGGGGATTCTTGCCAGTTTCGAGCAAGATGCTGGAGTGACGGAACCTTTAATTTTCTCATTCGAGCCTCTCGTCATTGAACGCGAAATTGAGAAACAGCCCTTGAGTAAAAGTCGGCGATTTTCTGGTCGTCGATTTTCATTCCCGGATTTACTTTCCCGCCATGGTTCCAGGTGAGGTCCCATGGTCCGCCCTCCGCATGACTGAGCTCAACTAAGTATCCGGCACTTAGCCTGCTGTAGAAGTCGACGACTCGCTTAAGCAAGTCTGTTGTCGCTTCGTCAAAATTATATTCAACTTCTTTCTGCTTTCCTGTGAAACGATCGAGTGCGACGGCACGTCCTGTTATTTGGGATCGATCATATTCTTTGAACTGCTGATAAAGATATTGCAGTACTGGCCCATGCTGCCATGCTTCGAACTGGTGCCGTACGAGGGGCTGACCAAGTTCAACCAGCGACCAAACGTGACAAAAGTAAACGACCTTTTGAAGCGCAAGATTTGTGATTGCTCGATTGTTGGCCGCGCAGTGATCTAGTACGAAATTTGCCACCGCGCGGCCATCAAAACTCATGGTTATGCAATTCGATACATCAGATATTGGCGGTCAATCCCAGCTCAACGCCCCACCCGTCTGATACTCCGTCACGCGCGTCTCGAAGAAGTTCTTCTCCTTCTTGAGGTCCATCACCTCGCTCATCCACGGGAACGGGTTCTCGGCGCCGGGGTAGAGGGGCTTGAGGCCGATCTGGGCGCAGCGGCGGTTGGCGATGAACTTCATGTACTCGTTGAACATGCTGGCGTTGAGGCCGAGCACGCCGCGGGGCATGGTGTCGTGGGCGTAGCGGATTTCCAGCTCGGTCGCCTCGGCGATCATGGCGTGGATTTCCTGCTGGAATTCGGCGGTCCACAGTGCCGGGTTTTCGAGCTTGATCTGGTTGATCACGTCGATGCCGAAATTCATGTGCATCGACTCGTCGCGCATGATGTACTGGATCTGCTCGGACGTGCCCATCATCTTGTTGCGGCGGCCGAAGCTGAGCAGCTGCACGAAGCCGACGTAGAAGAAGATGCCTTCGAACACCACGTAGAAGGCGATCAGATCGCGCAGCAGGCGCTGGTCGGCTGCGTTGGTGCCGGTGTGGAAGTCCGGATCGGCCAGGCTCTGCGTGAACGGCAGGCTCCAGGCGGCCTTGTCGTGGATGCACGGTACTTCGCGGTACATGTTGAAGACTTCGGCCTCGTCGAGGCCGAGGCTTTCGATGATGTACTGGTAGGCGTGGGTGTGGATCGCCTCTTCAAATGCCTGGCGCAGCAGGTACTGCCGGCATTCCGGGTTGGTCAGGTGGCGGTAGACCGCGAGCACCAGATTATTGGCGACCAGGGAATCCGCGGTGCTGAAGAAGCCGAGGCTGCGCTTGATGATGGAGCGCTCGTCTTCGGTCAGGCCGTTCGGGTCCTGCCACAGCGCGATGTCCGCGCTCATGCCGATCTCTTGCGGCATCCAGTGGTTGTTGCAGGCGGCCAGGTACTTCTCCCAGGCCCACTTGTACTTGAACGGCACCAGCTGGTTGAGGTCGGCGCGGCAGTTGATGATCTTCTTGTCGTCGACGCGGATGCGGCGCGCGCCCATCTCCAGGTCTTCCAGGCCCGTGGCGCCCGTGGCGGCGGCAGCCTGCACCTGGGCCTGAGGCTTGGCCGGCGGCGGCACGATCGGCGTGGCGGCGGGGGCGGCTTGAGGGGCCGGGGTGTCGTCCCAGGTCAGCATGGCGGAAACTCCTTTGCAGTCTTGTGGCCGCTTTGCAGCGGTCGATTTTGTTTGGGGTGAAGCGGGCGGCCGGTCGTGATCGGTCGGCGGCGGGCTTCCCGGGCTTCTTGAGGCTTCAGGCTGTCGGCGGAGGGCGCTGAAGCAGAGCGCTAACGATGCGCTGCTCGACGGGGATAGTCAACATGTAGTTGGTGCTTTGTGGAGGTCCTACTACATGTGGTGGATGTCCACACTTCATCCTCAGCTTATGCACAGGCTGTCCCCGGCCTGGCCACAGGATTGGCACGAGAGAAAAACGCCTGGAATGGCCTCAGGCGGGGCCGATGAGCTGCTGGATCGTGCGCAGCACGGCGTCTGCGGAGAACGGCTTGCGCAGGAAGGCGTCGTAGGCGGTGAACTGTTCGCGCAATGTCGACTCACGCAGGCTGGTGCTCATCAGCAGCTTGATATGCATGTACGCCGGGTCTTTGCGCAGGGCCTCGCCCATCTGCACGCCGTTCATGACCGGCATCATCACGTCGAGCACGACCAGATCCGGATGCGAGTCGGTGACGCGGTCCAGACCCTGGCGACCATTGGCGGCGCAGACCACACGATAACCCTCGTCCGACAGGATCGACGCCAGCACCTCGGCGTTGGCCAGCTCGTCGTCGACGATCAGGATCGTTTTCACCGGCTTATCGCTTGGGGTCCTCGGACACGGAGTCCGTGGACGTGCTGCGGTCGACCGCCTCGGCGGAGGGGATGATGTCGCCGGACGCGGTGAAGCGGCCGCTGACGCGCAGGCCGCTGGCGGCGGTCTCCAGCGCGTACAGGCCCGGGTCAAAGTGCGAGCTGCGGATCTTGAGGATGGAGATCAGGCGCTTGACCTCGCCCTTGGCTTCGACGAAACGCAGGAACATCAGGTTGTCGACGAAGGCTGAGATGCCGTACGGCGTCGGCACCATGCTGCCCACTGCGTCGCGTGTTTCCAGGGTCATCAGCACGGTGACGCCGCGGCGGCGCAGCTCGTTGACCAGGCCGGAAAAGAAGCGGCCGATCCGCTCGGGGTAGGTGGCGTTCTCCAGAAAGCCGGAGAGGCCGTCGATGGTCAGGCGGCGCACGCCATGCGCCTGCACCTTGTCGAGCAGCTTGTGCGCCAGCTCGTCCAAAACGTGCTCGCCCTGCGAGTGCCACATCAGATGCAGATGACCCTCGGCTTCGAGCCGGTCGATCGGCATGCCCAGGGCGGCGGCATGAGTGCGCAAACGGTCCGGCGATTCGAAAAAGCCGAACAGCAGGCCCGGCTCCTGCGCCGACGAGCGGGACACGAACTGCAGGCCCATGGTGGTCTTGCCGGTGCCCGTCGAGCCGATCACCACGGTGGCACTGGCCGCCGGCAGGCCGCCACGCTGGATCAGCGCGTCCAGCGACGGCACGCCGGTGGACAGCACCTCCGGAAGGCCGGCGTCCTTGACGCCGGGCTGTGTGAACAGCGCCTCGATGCGCGGGAACACCTGCAGGCCGGCGTCGGTGATCTGGAAGCCGTGCTTGCCGCGCAGCGCCTTGCCGCCGCGGAACTTGCGCACCTGGATCGCGCGCTCGGAGCGCGCATCGAACAGGCGGTCTTCAAGCTCGATGATGCCGTCGACCATCGTGTGTTCGGCATTGATGCGCTGCGAGGTGCCGCTGGTCAGCAGGAACACCGTGCAGCCGTGGAACACGGCGTTGGTCTGGATCTCGTGGATGAACTTCTTCAGCTCGCGATCGGTTTCTGCCGCCTCGGTGGCCGCAACCAGGCCGTCGAGCACCAGCACCGTGGCGTTGAGCGCGCGCATCTCGCGGCGCAGCAGCGCGGTCAGGCCCTTGAGGCCCTCCATCTCCAGTTCCTTGAACGCGCTCATGTAGGTCAGGCGCGTGGGAATCATCGACTCGTCGTAGAAGTCGAGCGGGCGGATGTGCTGCAGCATCCGCGCATGCGATTCGGCCAGCAGCGTGACGTACACCGCGCGGCCGCCGGCCGTTACGTGCCCGTAGCAGAGCTGGTTGGCGAAGATGGTTTTGCCGCAACCGGGCAGGCCCTGGAGGATATAGACGCCGGAGCGGAAGAAGCCGCCACCGAGCACGGTATCGAGGCCGGGAATAGAGCTCCGCAGGCGCTCCAGGCCGGGGGCGCCAAAGCTGTTCTGAGTCATGGATCTACTGCGGCTGTGAAGACGGAATGCACAGCGTAAACGATGCACCCTCGTCTCGTGCGCCCTCCGCCTCGATCGTCGCGCCGATGATCGAGGCCAGTTCATAGACGCTCCATAGGCCGAGCCCCGGGTGACGTTGAGTAGGATCTCGATCGGTGCCGGGCCCGCGAGCGAAGCGCTGCAGCCGATCCTGCTCGAAGCCCGGCGGCAGGCCGCAGCCATTGTCGATCACGCGCAGCAGCGCGGCCTTGCAGGTCTGCTGCAGCCGCAGCGTGATCAGGGTGGCGCCGGCGTGACGGATGGCGTTGCCGAGCAACTGCAAGATGATCTGTTCCACCGCGAAGCCATCGGTATACACGGACAGGGATTGCGGTGTGTCGACGCGCAGTTGCGCGCCGTGGTGGGCGGCGTCGCCGCGCAGCGCGTAGGCGCAGGACTGTGCCAGCACCGCCAGATCGCAGGGTCGCGACTGCAAGGGATAGTGCTGCTCCCCGGCGCGGATCAGCTCCAGCAACAATTCCGCGCGGCGGGTGTAGCGCGCCATCAGCTCCTGGGCCTTTCCCAGCGGCGCGAGCAGCGCAGTATCGCCAAGGTGCCGTGCCGTCTGGCGGGCGGCGTCGATCTGCAGGCTCAGCGCATGCAGCGGGTTGCGCAGCTCCTGCGCGGCGAGAACGAGGAAATCGGCGCGCGTGCGCGGCTGCGGGCCTTCCTGGAGCTCAAAGCTGTCCTGCTCCGGCGGGGCGCTGCCGGCGGCAGAGCCCATGATGGCGGTATTCATTGCATCGGTCCCTGGACATGGCGCGCATCCTTGCGCGGCCATGGCGTCCGATGCTCGATCGGCGGCACTGAATTGCGGCTGACTTCAGCCGCCGGCGTCTCAGGCGCCGATGCCGACACCTTTGGCCACCAGCACGATCAGCAGCGCGACCAGCGCCAGCGCCGTCAGCTGCATGTGCACCAGCGCCCGGGTCTTGGCGACTTCACGCGCCGCGGGCAGGGCACCGCCGGCTTCCAGCAGCTTGCGCCAGCGTACGTAGCGCAAGGTCGGCACGATCGACACCAGGGCGGCGAGCACGAACACCGTCAGCACGCCGTGGAACATGCCGTTGTGCCAGTAGTAGTCAGGCCCCTTGCCGCCGTGCCAGACACGGGCCAGGCCGGTGAGCAGCACCAGCGCGGCGCTGATGCCGTAGAAGCGGTCGACACGCGGCAGCGTGCGGATCGCATCCGGGGTCTGTGCGAGCTTGAGCAGGTAGATCTGCGTGACCGCGGCACCTGCCATGGTCATCACGAAGACGTAGTGCAGCCAGGGCAGAACGACGGTGTCGAACATGATGAAGCCTCGGAATTAATTCTTGGGGAGGAGCCCTGCGATGGCTCGCACAGGAGCCTGTCGCATGGGCCGCCACCGTCAGCATGCCCTGAAAAACATCACGCCGCCCGCGTGTCGAATGGCGAAGACACGCGGACGGCGCTTACAGCGGGGAACTTGAAATGCCGCAAACCCTACTGGCAGGCCTCGCATTCAGGATCGAGGATCGAACAGACCTTGGCGCCGCCGACGTCGGTGGCTGCCGGCATGACGATCGGCTTGAGCGGTTCGAGTCCCGCTGATGCCGCGCTCTTGCCGCCCTTGCCGCCGCTGGCGCCGTCAACCTTGTTCAAGCGCGCGTCGTCGATGGTGGTCTTCTCGGCGTGCGTGGCGCCCAGCGTGCGCAGGTAGTAGGTCGTCTTCAGGCCCGACAGCCAGGCGTGCTTGTAGAGCTCGTCGAGCTTCTTGCCGGACGGCTGCGCCATGTACAGGTTCAGCGACTGCGCCTGGTCGATCCACTTCTGCCGGCGGCTCGCCGCATCCACCAGCTTCCTGGCGTCGATCTCGAACGCGCACTTGTAGATGTCCTTGAGCTCCGGCGGCACGCGGTCGATCTTCTGCACGCTGCCGTCGAAGTATTTCAGGTCGTGCGCCATCACCTCGTCCCAGAGGCCCAGCTTCTTCAGGTCGTTGACGAGGTACTCGTTGACGACCGTGAACTCGCCGGACAGGTTCGATTTGACGTAGAGGTTCTGGTACGTCGGCTCGATCGACTGCGACACGCCGGTGATGTTGGCGATGGTCGCGGTCGGCGCGATCGCCATCGTGTTGCTGTTGCGGATGCCGGTCGTGACGATCTGCTTGCGCAGCGTCTCCCAGTCGAAGCTGCCGGACGCCGAAACGTCCTGCTGCAGATACGCGCCGCGCGACTTGGCGAGGATCTGGATCGAGTCCAGCGGCAGGATGCCCTGGCTCCACAGCGAGCCCTTGAAGCTGGAATACGCGCCGCGCTCGATCGCCAGATCGGCCGAGGCCTTGATCGCGTAGTAGCTGATCGCCTCCATCGAGGCGTCGGCGAACTGGATCGCCGCATCGGACTCGTACGGCAGGCGCAGCTTGTACAGGGCGTCGTTGAAGCCCATCACGCCGAGGCCGACCGGGCGATGGCGCAGGTTGGAGTTCCGCGCCGTGGCCACCGAGTAGTAGTTGTACTCGATGACGTTGTCGAGCATGCGCATCGCCGTCGTCACGGTCTTTTCGAGCTTGGCCAGATCGAGCTGGCCATCGGCGCCGATGTGCGCCGGCAGGTTGACCGAGCCCAGATTGCAGACCGCGATCTCCTGGCCGGCCTTGGTGTTCAGCGTGATCTCGGTGCAGAGATTGGAGCTGTGCACGACGCCGGCATGCTGCTGCGGCGAGCGCAGGTTGCACGGGTCCTTGAAGGTGATCCACGGATGGCCGGTTTCGAACAGCATGCCGAGCATCTTGCGCCACAGGTTCACCGCCGGCATGCGCTTGAAGTTCTTGATACGGCCCTCGTCGGCGAGCTTCTCGTACTCGGCGTAGCGCTTCTCGAAGGCTTCGCCGACCAGCTCGTGCAGGTCCGGCGTTTCTTCCGGCGAGAACAGCGTCCACTGGCCTTCCTCGACGACGCGCTTCATGAACAGGTCCGGCACCCAGTTGGCCGTGTTCATGTCGTGCGTGCGGCGGCGGTCGTCGCCGGTGTTCTTGCGCAGCTCGACAAACTCTTCGATGTCGCGGTGCCAGGTTTCCAGATAGCCGCAGACCGCGCCCTTGCGCTTGCCGCCCTGGTTGACGGCGACCGCGGTGTCGTTGGCGACCTTGAGGAACGGCACCACGCCGTTGGACTTGCCGTTGGTGCCCTTGATATAGCCGCCCATGCCGCGCACCGGCGTCCAGTCGTTGCCCAGGCCGCCGGCAAACTTGGAGAGCAGGGCGTTGTCCTTGATCGCGCCGAAGATGCCGTCGAGATCGTCGGGCACCTGGGTCAGGTAGCAGCTCGACAGCTGCGGGCGCAGCGTGCCGGAGTTGAACAGCGTCGGCGTGCTCGACATGAAGTCGAAGCTCGACAGCAGCTGGTAGAACTCGATGGCCTTGGCCTCACGATCGATCTCGTTGATCGCCAGGCCCATCGCCACGCGCATGAAGAAGGCCTGCGGCAGCTCGAAGCGGGTCTTGTTGCTGTGGATGAAGTAGCGGTCGTACAGCGTCTGCAGACCCAGGTAGTCGAACTTGCCGTCGCGCTCCGAGAGCAGTGCGCGGCCGAGGCTGTCGAGGTCGTACAGGGCCAGCTTGGGGTCGAGCAGCTCCAGTTCGACCGCCTTGTGGACGTAGGCGCGGAAGTAATCCGGGTAGATCGCCTTCATCTCCTCGAAAGTCGGCCGGCTTTCCGGCAGGCCGAGGAACTTCAGCGCCTCATGGCGCATCGCGTCGAGCAGCAGGCGCGACGACACGTAGGTGTAGTTCGGGTCCTTCTCGATGCGCGCGCGGGCGGCCAGCGTCAGCGCCTGGCTGAGCTCGGCTTCCGGCATGCCGTCGTAGAGGTCGCGCAGCGCGGCGGCGACCACTTCCTCGGCGTTGACCGAGGCCAGGCCGGCGCAGGCTTCGCCGACCAGGCGGCGCATGCGGCCTTCGTCCAGGGCCACGATGCTGCCGTCGTCACGCTTGATCGACAGGCCCGGCTTGGCGACCACGTCGGTGGACTTGGCGGCCTCGGCGGCGCGCTCCTTGGCGCGCTCCTCGCGGTACAGCACGTAGGCGCGGGCGATCTTGTGCTCGCCCGAGCGCATCAGCGCCAGCTCGACCTGGTCCTGGATGTCCTCGATATGCAGCGTGCCGCCGCTGCTGAGGTGGCGCGTCAGCGCGGCGACGGCCTGCGCGGAAATGGCCTCGACCTTGGCGCGCACGGCAGCGCTGGCGGCGTGCGCGCCGCCTTCGACAGCGAGGAAGGCCTTGTTGACGGCCAGCGAGATCTTCGATGCGTCAAAGCTGGTGAGCTTGCCGTTACGGCGGATGACGCGGATGCCGCCGGGCGCGGTGGCCTGCACTTCGGCAGTACTGACCAGCGTCTCGGGCGGCTGCGAACGGGTGGGCGAAGCGGTGGTTTGAGTATGCATTCTGGGGTTCCCTTCGGACAGCGAAACGGCGGAAACAAAACCACGAGTCCCGGCCGTCTGGCCCACCCGCGTGCGGGGTCGGGTGGGGGCGGGGTGACTCGTGGCAGTGTCGTAGAGACTAGGCGTCACACCGATGAACGTCAATGGTGATTTTCGCAATATATTGGGGTTGGTCACGTACTGACCCACGACCAATTGTGTCGGATGCCTGCGTAAGCCGTGAAAAAGCTGTGCACAACCCGGGGAAGAAACGGCAATAGAACTGCCGAAACAGCGGCTTAGGCGGTGCACCGATCCCGCCCTCGGCCGCCGCCGCCGGCAGCCGCCGCCCGGCCCTCAGCGGCGCTTCCAGCGCAGCTCCAGGCCGGCGACGAAACTGCGCTCCGGACCGGGCTCGTAGTAGCGGCCGTTGCCGTCGTTGACGATCACCGAGCCGACATATTTTTTGTCGAGCAGATTGTCGATGCGCACGAAGCTGCGCAGCCGCCAGCGCGGCAGCTCGAAGACGTAGCTGGCGCCGGCGCCGAGCAGCCCGCAGGCCGGTGCCGCCTCGCTGTTGGCGTCGTTGACCGGCACCCGGCTGAGATAGCGGCCATCCAGTTCGAGCGCCAGGCCGCGCTCGTCGCCCCAGCCGAGGCGCGCGTAGACGTTCGACTCCGGCACGCCGGCGATGCGCTTGCCGGCGGCGATCGTGCCGCGGTTGCTGCCGGAGGGGTTGTCGGCGCTGGGCAGCGTGCAGGGCGTGCCGATGCAGGTTTCGTAAGACTCCCGCAGCCGCGCATCGAGCAGGGTGTAGGCCAGCTGCAGCTGCACGCGCCGCCACGGGCGCGCTTCGGCCGCCGCCTCGACGCCGCGCCGCCGCGTGCGGCCGGCGTTGGCGTAGGTGGAGCGGCCGCCGCCGTTGGTGGCGATCACCAGCTCGTCGCGGGTGCCGGTCTGGAACAGCGCCAGCTCCGCCTGCAGCCGCGGCCGCAGACGCCATTTGGCGCCGAGTTCGGCATTGCGCGAACCTGCGGCGTCCAGATCGAAATTGAGCCCGGCGCGAGCATCGGGCCGGTACGCCAGCTCGGCGATGGTGGGCGTCTCGAAGCCTTCGCCATAGGCGCCGTAGAGATGCAGGTCGGCATCGGGCCGCAGGCTCAGCGCCGCCACCGGCGTGGTCGCGCGGTAGCGCTTCGCGCCGCTGTCGTCCGGGTTGGCGGCGGTAATGAAGTGATCGCGCGACTCGAAGCGCAGCTGGCTGTGGCGCAGGCCGGCGAGCAGCGATCCGCGCGGCATGAACGCCCAGTCGGCCTGCAGGTACTGATCGAAGTCGTAGACCTGATTGTCCTCGTCGCGCCGCAGCGCGCCGCGCACACCGAGCGTATCGCCGACGAAGTTCTCGTAGCCGCGCCGCTGCTGCGCCAGATCGTCGTAGCTGAGGCCGGCGACCACTCGCAGCGGCTGCGCGGCCAGCCTGCCGCGCCAGCTCCAGCGTGCGTCGGCGCCGCCGTAGTCGCTGCCCAGGTCCACCACGCCGCCGGCGTGGCGCGGGTTGCCCTGCGGCGCCACCGGGATCGCCAGAAACTGCTCGACGTTGCGCCGGCCGTAGTAGGCCAGCAGGCGCAGCGACTGCGCCGCGCCGAGCGGGCGCTCGTAGATCGCGCCGAACTGGGTCTGGTCGGCACTCTTGCGCGTGTCGAACTGCGTCGCCACCGGCGCCGCCTGCTGCGGGCGCTCCTCGAACTGCGCGCGGCTCAAGCCTAGCGGGTCCTGGGCATCGGGCGCGTCGAAAGCATTGAGCAGCAGCGTCAGCCGTCCCTGCGCGATGCCGTCGAAGTCGAGCTTGGCGTTGAATGATTCGCGGCGCGCCTGGCTGTGCTCGCGAAAACCGTCGGTCTGGAAGTGGGTGTAGTCCAGCGTGTACGCGGCGCTGCCGCTACGGCCGCTGGCGCCGGCACTGCTGCGCAAGGCGCCGAAGCTGCCGGCGGCGACGCCGGCCGACAGCTGGCCGGGCGCGCGGCCGTCGGCGGTGAACAGCTGGACGACGCCGCCGGAGGAGTTGCCGTACAGCGCCGAGAACGGCCCGCGCAGCACCTCGATGCGCTGCGCCGAGGCGAGGTTGAAATGCGAGACCTGGCCCTGGCCGTCCGGCTGCGTGGCCGGAATGCCGTCGACGTAGAGCCGCAGGCCGCTCACGCCGAAAGTCGAGCGTGCGCCAAAGCCGCGAATCGAGATCTGCGCGTCCTGCGCGAAGTTCTGCCGGTCACGGGCGAGCAGGCCGGGCACCCGCGGCAGGGCCTCGACGACACTGGTGCCCAGAGCGTTGCCATGCAGCTCCTCGGTATCGACCACGCTGATCGCGGCCGGTACCGCGAAGGCCGGCTCCGCGCTGCGCGTGGCGGTGACCACGACCGTTTCGGCGTCGCTGGCGGCCACGGCGGCCACGGCGGCCGCTGCGGCCGCGCCGGGTTCCGCGTCCTGTGCGCCCGCGCATGGCGCCAGCGCGCTGGCGGCCAGACAGGCGGCGACGGCACAGCGGCCTCGCCAGCGTTCGATCCGCATCGGCTTGTCTCTCTCCAGGATGTCTTGTCGTCACGCGACTCGGCGGTCGCTTGGCTGCAGATGCTGCGCGAGCAGTGTGCCACGCAGCCGCATCGGCGGCCCGGCTGCAAGCTCAGGGTGCGGCCGCCGGCCCGGGCTGCCAGCGGGGCAGGGTAGGTCGCAAAAAAAGGCCCCGGCAGTTGGAGCTGCCGGGGCCTCCCGCGGTCCGGTGCAGAGAGGGGAACCGGACCACTTGGGGAACCACAGACGCCGTTCAGGGGCTGGCGTCTCCTGCGCCGGTCATCGCGGCGCTGGCCGTCGTCGTTGCCGCCGGCCAGCCGCCGCCCAGGGCGCGGATCAGCGCCACGCTGGCGCGCCGCTGCTGCGCCTTGAGCTCGACCAGGCCGCGCTGCGTCTGCAGCGCCGCGGTCTGCGCGGTGACCACTTCCAGATAGTTCACGGCACCGGCGCGGTAGCGCGTCATCGCGTAGTCGAGCGCGCGCTGCGCGGCCTCGGCGGCGCCGTTCTCCTCGACCGTGGCGTCGCGGTAGTGGTGCAGCCGCGCCAGCTGATCCTCGACCTCGGCGAAGGCCGACAGCGCGGTGGCGCGGTAGTCGGCGCTGGCGGCGTCGAAGCCGGCCTGGGCGCGCTTGAGCTGGGCGCGTCGCGCGCCGCCGTCGAACAGCGTCAGCGCCAGCGACGGACCGAGGGTCCAGAAGCTGTTGGGCGCAGTGAACCAGTCGTGGTTCTCGTAGGTTTGATAGCCGGCGGCGGCGCCGATGGTGAAGCTGGGGAACCAGGCGGCGCGGGCGATGCCGATGCCGGCGTTGGCGGCGGCGGCGCGGCGCTCGGCGGCGGCGATGTCCGGCCGGCGCTGCAGCAGCGTCGACGGCAGGCCCGGCGGGACTTCAGGCTGGCGGATGTCGACCGCTTCGGCGGCGATGCTGAAGCGCGACGGCGATTCGCCGACCAGCACCGCGATCGCATGCTCGAGCTGCGCGCGCGCGGCGCGCAGCTTGGCCGCTTCGACCTTGGCCGTCTGCAGCTGCGTTTGCGCGCGCGCGACATCGAGCCCGGACGAGATGCCGGCGGCGCGGCGGGTCTCGGTCAGCTCGACGGCCTTGCCGAAGGCCTCGACGGTATCGTCGAGAAGCCTGGCCTCGGCGTCGGTGGCGCGCAGCTGGATGTATGCGTCGGCCAGCTGTGCCTGCAGGCTCAGGCGCAGCGATTCCAGGTCGCCTTCGGCGGCCTGGAGGCTGGCCTCGCCTGCGGTCACGGCGTTGCGCAGGCGGCCCCAGAGATCCAGCTCGTAGCTCGCCGAGACGCTGGCGCTGCTGCTGTTGTAGTAGCGATCGCCGACCATGCCGACCGGCGGACGGTGCTCGGACTGGCGATCGCGCTGGAAGCCGGCGCCGATGCCCAGGCGCGGGAACAGGCCGCTGCGTGCCTGCTCGCGAAAGCTTTCGGCCTGCTCGTAGCGCGCCAGGGCGCCGGCCAGGTCCGGACTGCTCTGCTGCAGGCGCTCGATCAGCGCGCTCAGCTGCGCGTCACCGTAGGCCTGCCACCAGGGCGCGCGGGCCTGGCGGTCGGCCGGCTGCGCCGGCGTCCACGGGCCGCCGGCCTCGCGATACTGCTCGGCCACCGGCACCTCCGGCACCTGGTATTCCGGCGCCAGCGAGCAGGCCGCCAGCGTGGCCGCCAGCGCCGCGGCAAACAGCCGCAGCGGTGCGCGCCGGGCGCGCTCAGTTGTGCTTGGGCGCGTCATGGCGGTCATTCGTATCGGCCTTGGCGACTTGCACCATGTCGCCGTCGCTGAGCGCGTCCGGCGGGCTGTCGATCAGGCGGTCGTCCGGCTGCAAGCCGGTCACCTCCAGGACCTTGCCGAGGTCGCGGCTGATCTGCACGGGCCGCATCGCCACCTTGCTGTCGTTGCCGAGCGTGGCGACATGCAGGCCGCTGGCGTCGAAGATCAGGCTGCTGGCCGGAATCGTCATCGCCGGCACTGCGGCGTCGGCCTTCAGGGCGATGCTGACGCTGGCGTAGCCGCCGGGCAGCAGCGCGCCATCGCTGTTGTCGATCGCCAGCTGCACGAGGCTGGCGCCGGAGCTGGCATTGACCGCATTGGCCATGCTCTCGACGGTGGCCTTGAAGATGCGGCCCGGATGCTCCGGCACCGTCAGCTCGGTGCTGTCGCCGACGTGGATGGTCGGCACGTAGTTCTGCGCGAGTTGCACGTAGACGCGAAGCTTGCGCGTGTCGGCCACCGAGAACAGCTCCGGACCGCTGCCGGCGGCGTCGATCAGCGCGCCGACATCGGTGTTGCGCGCCGTGACGGTGCCGTCGAACGGCGCGACCAGGCGCTTGAAGCCCTGCAAGGCGCTCAGGCGATCGACGTTGGCCCGCGCCGCATTCACCGCGGCCTGGCGCTGTGCGTAGGCGCTGGTCTTCTCGTCGACCTCCTGCTGCGAGACGGCGTCGGTGCCGAGCATGGTCTGCCAGCGCCTGGCGGTGCTTTCGGCGAGCGCGGCATTGGCCTGGGCATTGGCGAGGTCGGCCTTGGCCTGCAGCAGCTGCTGGTCGAGATCCGGCGTCTCGATCTCGGCGAGCACGTCGCCGGCCTTTACCGAGGCGCCGATATCGTGGTGCCAGGCCTTGAGGTAGCCGCCGACGCGGGCGCGGATGGCCGCGCGCGAATACGCCTCGATGCGGCCGGGCAGGTGCAGGGCAGCGGCATCGCCGAGCCGCGTCGCCGAGATCACGGTGACCGTCGGCAGGGCCTGCGCCGCGGTCCAGTCCGCAAGCTCGCTGGCGTTGTGCGCGCGCGACGCCAGGCCGGTGGTGACGATCGCGACCGCGGCGACGGCGCCGACGATGCCGGCCAGCTTGAGATGCTTGGGTGAAGAACGCGTCATGGTCGTGGACGGATCAGAGGGCTGCATGGGGCTCACCGGATACTGCTGAATTCGAAGCGGAGGTGCGGCCGTGGCGCGCGTGGACGATGCTGAAGACCACGGGCACGAAGATCAGCGTGGCGATGGTGGCGAACAGCAGGCCGCCAATGACGGCGCGGCCCAGCGGCGCGTTCTGCTCGCCGCCTTCGCCGAAGCCGAAGGCCATCGGCGCCATGCCGATGATCATCGCCAGCGCCGTCATCAGCACCGGGCGGAAGCGCACGAAGCCGGCTTCCAGTGCCGCCGCGGTGGCGTCGCCGAGCTCTGCGAGACGTTCACGCGCGAAGCTGATGACGAGGATCGAGTTGGCAGTGGCGACGCCCATGCACATGATTGCGCCGGTCAGCGCCGGCACCGACAGCGTGGTGGGCGTGGTGAACAGCATCCAGACGATGCCGGCGAGCGCCGCCGGCAGCGCGGTGATGATGACGAAGGGATCGACCCAGGACTGGAAGTTGACGACGATCAGCAGGTAGATCAGCACGATCGCGCCGGCCAGGCCGAACAGCAGGCCGGAGAAGGCCTTGTTCATCGTCAC
>CBINNP010000028.1:0-21581 GCA_966252075.1 uncultured Solimonas sp. | reverse complement strand
CGCGTCAGCGCGTCCAGCGCCGACAGCGGCTCGTCGAGCAGCAGCACGCTCGGGTCCGCCGCCAGCGCGCGCGCCACCGAAGTGCGCTGACGCATGCCGCCGGACAGCTCGGCCGGCTTCTTGTGCAGCGCCGGGCTCAGGCCAACCATGTCCACGTACTTCTCGACGCGGGCGCGGCGCTCGGCCGCCGGCGTACCGCGGAAGGCCTGGTCGACTGCCAGCGCGACGTTGTCGCGCACGCTCATCCACGGCATCAGCGAATAGCTCTGGAACACCACGCCGCGGTCGGGTCCGGGGCCGGCGACCGGCGTGCCGCGCACCAGCACCTCGCCGGCGTCGGCCTGGATCAGGCCGGCCATCAGCGAGATCAGCGTCGTCTTGCCGGAGCCGGAGAAACCGACGATGGCGACGAACTCGCCTTCCTCGATGCGCAGGTCGATGCCTTCGAGCACGCGGCTGCGCTGGCGGCCGCTGCCGTAGGACTTGGCCACGCCGCGCAGCTCCAGCGCGGCCGGTGCCGTCGCGGCCGCGGGTGTCGGCGGCGGGGTGGCGGGGAGGATTTCGGCAGTCATCGCGTTGCCCATCACAGGGTGTTCTCGCCGAAGCTGACGAACTGCTGCAGGCTCAGCATCACGCGGTCGAGGATGAAGCCGACGGTGCCGATCGTGAACACCGCGACCATGATCCGCGCCAGCGACTGGCTGCTGCCGTTCTGGAACTCGTCCCAGACGAACTTACCGAGCCCCGGGTTCTGCGCCAGCATCTCGGCGGCGATCAGCACCATCCAGCCGACGCCCAGCGACAGCCGCAGGCCCGTGAAGATCAGCTTCAGCGACGACGGCAGCACGATGTGCCGCACCTTCGACCAGGCCGACAGCTTGAGCACCTTGGCGACGTTGATCAGGTCCTTGTCGACCGAGGCCACGCCCACTGCGGTGTTGATCAGCGTCGGCCACAGCGAGCACAGCGTCACCGTGATCGCCGAGATCAGGAACGACTTCTGGAACATCGGATCGGCGCTGACGTAGACCGCGCTGACCACCAGCGTGACGATCGGCAGCCAGGCCAGCGGCGATACCGGCTTGAAGATCTGAATCATCGGATTGAGCGCCGTCTGCACCAGCGGCGACAGGCCGCAGACGATGCCCAGCGGCACCGCGACGATCGTCGCCAGGAAGAAGCCGCAGAACACCGTCAGCAGGCTGGTGCCGATCTGGTCGATATAGGTGGCCTTGCCGGTCCATGGCCGGATCTGCACCTCGGCCTTCGGGTCCTCGGCCAGCAGTTCGGCGTTGCGCTTGTGCTGGCGCTCGTAGAACGCCGCTGCGCGCTCGCGCTCGGCGCTGTGTTCGTCGATCAGGGTCTGCGCGGCGGCATAGACCTGGGCCGGGCCCGGCAAGGCGCCGAGGCTGGTCTGGATACCCTGCGCGACCAGATGCCAGGCAAGAAGGAAGAGGCCGAAGGCGACGAGCGGCACGCCGATCTTGCGGACGATCTCGCGCAGCTGCGTGCGCGGGTCATCGCCGGCGGCGATGCGCACGAACGGTGCCAGCCAGGTCAGGCCGCTGCGTTCGAGGAGAGTGGCGGTTTGCATCAACATGGAGCTTTACCTGCAAATAAAGGGTAAAGGCCGCGCGCCGCGCCTTACGTGACGCGGCGCGCGTGCCCGCGAACCTCAGGGCTTGTCCTTGCCCTTCAGACCGATCTTGAACTTGTCGAGGTAGGCGTTCGGCTTGCGGCCGTCGTAGGCGATGCCGTCGATGAACTCGGCGGTCTCCGGCTTGAAGCCGCTTTCCTTGTCCAGATCCGGGAAATCACCGGCCTTCATCTTGCCTTCGGCGATCAGCTCCTTGGCGGCTGCCGCGTACAGCTCCGGGCGGTAGACCTTCTTGGCGGTTTCCAGATACCAGCTGTCCGGCTTGGCTTCGGAGATCTGGCCCCAGCGGCGCATCTGCGTGAGATACCAGATGGCGTCGGAGTAGTACGGATAGGTGGCGTTGTAGCGGAAGAAGACGTTGAAGTCCGGCACCTGGCGCTTGTCGCCCTTCTCGTATTCGAAGGTGCCGGTCATCGAGTTGTCGATCACCGCGACATCGGCGCCGACGTAGTTCGATTTCGATAGCATCTTCGAGGCCTCGACGCGGTTGGCGTTGTTGTTCTCGTCGAGCCAGTAGGCGGCGCGGATCAGCGCCTTGACCAGCGCCTTGGTGGTGTTGGGGTACTTCTGCGCGAAGTCGGCGCGGATGCCGAACACCTTCTCCGGATTGTTCTTCCAGATCTCGTAGTCGGTCACCACCGGCACGCCGATGCCCTTGAACACCGCCTGCTGGTTCCACGGCTCGCCGACGCAGTAGCCGTAGATCGTGCCGGCTTCCAGGGTCGCCGGCATCTGCGGCGGCGGCGTCACGCTGAGCAGCACGTCCGCCTTGATCTGGCCGGCCACGTCGCCCTTGTCCGGCGCGTAGTAGCCCGGGTTGATGCCGCCGGCGGCCAGCCAGTAGCGCAGCTCGTAGTTATGCGTGGAGACCGGGAACACCATGCCCATGTTGAAGGCCTTGCCCTGCGCGGCGTAGCTCTGCACCACCGGCTTGAGGGCATCGGCCTTGATCGGGTGGACCGGCTTGCCGTCCTTCATCGGCAGGTTCTTCTTCATCTCCGCCCAGACCGCGTTGGAGACGGTGATGCCGTTGCCGTTGAGGTCCATCGAGAACGGCGTGATGACCTCGGCCTTGGTGCCGAAGCCGATCGTCGCGGCGATCGGCTGGCCGGCGAGCATGTGCGCGCCGTCGAGTTCGCCGGAGATCACGCGGTCCAGCAGCACCTTCCAGTTGGCTTGTGCCTCCAGCGACACGAACAGGCCCTCGTCCTCGAAGTAGCCCTTCTCATAGGCGACCGCCAGCGGCGCCATGTCCGTCAATTTGATGAAGCCGAGCTTGAGATCGGGCTTCTCGATCTTGGCCGCGGCAAAGCCGGGCGAGCACAGCAATGGTGCAACAACGGCGGTGCAGGCGATGAAGGTGCGCGCACACCACTGTAGTGGGCGCAAGGCGCCCTGTTTTTTGGCACGGGTAAACATTTTGAAGCGAGCCCCCTGAGAATCAGCAGATTGCGAATAGGCCTCATCGGCCGGAATCGTCCTGGCTGCCCGTCGATCTCGGTGGCTGCGGGCTATATGTAAGGACACGACACAAGTGACGGCGGCGAAAACAAAAAAAGGCGCCCCCGCACGAGCCGGCTGGCTCTGCGGATGGACGCCTTTGTCCTCCACTTTCGGGCGATGCCGGCCTGCCTGAAGCAGGATCCGGCGCTCGCCCAAGCCCTTCGGAGCAAGCGGCGTGCCAGCGGCCGGGGTTTTTGCCCGGCCGGCCCTCAACGCGCCGCCAGGGTGCGCAGCAACTGGGCGCGCAGCGTGTAGTAGGCCGCCTGCTCCAGCATGCCCAGGCGGCTGCGCGGGCGCGGCAGCCGCACCTCGAACGGCATGTTCTCGTTGCCCAGCACGACGATGCGGTCGGCGACCAGGATCGCCTCGTCGATGTCGTGCGTCGCCAGCAGCAGCGTCGGCCGCGTGCGCGACCACAGCGCCAGCAGCTGTGCCTGCAGAACCCAGCGGTCGGCTTGCGCGAGCGCGGCGAACGGTTCGTCGAGCAGCAGCAGTTTGGGCGACAGCGCGAAGGCGCGGGCCAGGGCCAGGCTGTGCTGCGCGCGTGGCGGCAGGCTGCCGGCGCGCCGCTGTTCGGCTTGCAGGCCGACGCGGGCCAGGTAATGCAGCACCACCGCGCGCCGCGCCGCGGCGTCGAGCTGCGGGAAATGCGCGCGCACGTCCTGCATCAGGTTGTCGCTGACGCTGCGCCAGGGCTGCAAGCTCGGCGCCGCCGTGAGGCGGTGGCGGTCGGCCGCCGGCGCGTCGATCTGGCGGCCGTCGAAGACGATGGCGCCGTGGGCGATCGCCTGCAGGCCGGCCGCCATCGCCAGCAAGGCCGAGGCGCGGCCGTCCGGCGGGCCGAGCAGGGCCACGCACTCGCCCTGTTCGACCTTGAGGCTGAAGCGTGTGCGTGCGCTGCCGTCATGGCCGCCGACCGCCGAAAATTCCAGGTAGCGCTCCGGGCGCGGCGAGCGCCGCGCGGTGCCGTGC
This sequence comes from uncultured Solimonas sp., assembly GCA_966252075.1. Classification (GTDB taxonomy): domain Bacteria; phylum Pseudomonadota; class Gammaproteobacteria; order Nevskiales; family Nevskiaceae; genus Solimonas. The sequence goes on along the minus strand of CBINNP010000028.1, from coordinate 17,449 downwards.
TCCTCGTTGGCGGCGGCCGGCGCCGGATCGTCCGGCGACGGCAGGTGCGGGCCGGTGCTGCCGGTGGCGATCGAGGTCGGCACCGGCTCCTGCAGCGCCTCGATCAAGGTTTTGCGCAGGGCGATGTAATCGGCGTCTCGCTGCAGGGCCAGGCGCCGCCGCGGCCGCGGCAAGTCGACGCGGACCGCGCTGCCGAGCCGGCTGTCGCCGTCGCTGCCGGCTTGCAGCACGACGATGCGGTCGGCGAGCTGCAAGGCTTCGTCGACATCGTCGGTGATCCATACGCAGCTGCGCTGGCGCAGCTCCGGCAGCGGCGCCAGCGCATCGCACAGCGCCGCGCGCGTCCAGGCGTCGAGGCCGCGCAGCGGCTCGTCGAGCAGCAGCAGTTCCGGTTCCAGTGCCAGCGTGCGCGCCAGCAGCGCGCGCTGCAGCTGCGCGGCGTCGAGCTTGCGCGGCTTCTGGTGGCGAAGCTCATGGAGGCCGAGCCGGCGCACGTAATGCGTGGCCAGCTCGTGCTGTTGCGCCATCGGCAGGCCGCGGTGGGTGTGGCCGATCGCCGCGACCAGATTGTCATGCAAGCTCAGCCAGGGGCGCAGCGCCGCGCCGCGCAGCAGCGCGCCGTGGGCAGCGGCGGTGCACAGCACCGGCAGGCCGCGGAACAGCACCTCGCCTTCATCGGCCAGCTGCAGGCCGGCCATCAGCGAGATCAGGCTGGTCTTGCCGCGCCCGTCGGCGGCCAGCACGACCAGCCATTCGTGTTCGGCCACGCACAGATCGAGCTTGTGGAACAGCACCTGACGGTGCGCGCCGCGACCATGGGCCTTGCAGATCTCGCGCAGCTCCAGCACCGGCGGCAGCGAGCCGTCGGGGCCGCCTTCGGCTGGCGGAATTTCCATGTCGGAGTGGGGCAGCATCGGCAATGCGGACTTCAACGCCAGGCGTCCTCCGGCGGCTTGTGATGCACGGGTGCGCGCCGTGCGCTGGCGCCAGCAGTCAACGCAATCGCTATGCCAGCGCCGCGCTCAGCGGAAATCGCGCGACAGGTAGGGCAGCGTGGCGAGCCAGCCGGAGCGGTCGATGAACTGCTCGGCGAGCACGTGGATGATCTCGTGCTGGCGTTGCAGGCGGCCGCGCGCGAGCAGGAAGCTGCCGCCGACCACGGCCGCGCGCTCGCGCTCGATCAGCTCGGGCCGCACGATCAGGTTGACCACGCCGGTCTCGTCTTCGAGCGTGATGAACATGACGCCCTTGGCCGAACCCGGGCGCTGGCGGAACATGACGATGCCGGCAACCCGCACCGCGCTGTGGTCTTCGCATCGCGCCAGATCGGCGTTGGCGGTGATGTGCAGCGTCGCCAGCCGCGCGCGCAGCAAGGCAGCCGGATGGCGGCGCAGGCTCAGGCGCGTGCTGCGGTAATCAGCAAGGATTTCCTCGGCCTCGTTCGGCGCCGCCAGCGCGACGGCCTCGTCCGGCACGCGGGCCGGGTGCAGCAGGCCGCTCGCGCGCTGCTGTCCGCGCGCTTGCCAGCGCGCCTGGAAGCGATGACCGGCCAGGGCCTGCAGGGCATCGGCGGCGGCCAGCAGGTCCAGCTCGCGGGCGTTGAGATCGGCGCGTCGCGCCAGATCATCGATATCGCGCAGCGGTGCCGCTGTGCGCGCCGCGGCGATGCGCTGCGCCGCCGCGACATTGAAGCCCTGCACCAGGCGCAGGCCCAGGCGGATCGCCGCGGCGCCGTCGGCGCCAGGCTGCAGATGGCAATCCCAGCGACTGTGATGGATGTCGAGCGGCAGCACCTCGACCTGCTGGCGGCGTGCCTGCGCCAGCAGCATCGCCGGCGGGTAGAAGCCCATCGGCTGCGCGTTGACCAGCGCGCAGAAGAATGCCGCCGGCCGATGCCGCTTGAGCCAGGCCGACTTGAACGCGAGGATCGCGAAGCTGGCCGCATGGCTCTCCGGAAAGCCGTAGGAGCCGAAGCCTTCGATCTGCCGGAAGATCTGTTCGGCGAACTGCTGCGAATATCCATTGCCGAGCAGGCCGCGCATCAGCTTGCCGCGGAAGCGGTCGATCTGGCCGTCGCGCCGCCAGGCCGCCATCGCGCGGCGCAGCGCGTCGGCCTCGCCGCCGCTGAAGCCGGCGGCGACCATCGCGATCTGCATCACCTGTTCCTGGAAGATCGGCACGCCGCTGGTGCGCTTCAGCACCTGCACCAGCGGATCGGACTCGCCCTTGGGATAGACGATCGGCTCCTCGCCCATGCGCCGCCGCAGGTAGGGATGCACCATGCCGCCCTGGATCGGGCCGGGCCGCACGATCGCGACCTGCACCGTCAGGTCGTAGAGCGACTTGGGTCGCAGGCGCGGCAGCATCGTCATCTGCGCGCGCGATTCGATCTGGAACACGCCGATGGTGTCGGCCTGCGCGGCCATGTCATAGGTCGCGCGCGTGTCGGCATCGGTGTCGTAGCCGCGGTCGCTGATCGAGCGGTAGTCGACGCTGTGATCGCCGAACTCGCGCAGGTGCTCGAAGCTTCGCCGCAGCGCAGTGAGCATGCCCAGCGCGAGCACGTCGACCTTCAGCAGGCCCAGGCTTTCGAGATCGTCCTTGTCCCACTGGATGATGGTGCGGCCCGGCATCGCCGCGTTCTCGACCGGCACCAGTTCGTGCAAGGGCGCGTCGGAGATCACGAAGCCGCCGACGTGCTGCGACAGATGCCGCGGAAAGTGCCCATGCAGCAAGGTGTGTGCGAGCGCCAGCCACTGCCGTATGCGCGGCGCGCCGGCATCGACGCCGACCGCCTGCAGCCGTTCGGCGAGGCCGTCCGGATGATCCCACCAGGCCAGCGACTTGCTGACGCGGTCGATCACCTCCTCGCCGACCTCGAGCGCGCGGCCGACATCGCGCAGCGCCGAGCGCGCGCGGTAGCTGATCACCGTCGCCGCGATCGCCGCGCGCTCGCGGCCGTACTTGCGGTAGACGTACTGGATCACCTCCTCGCGCCGCTCGTGCTCGAAGTCGACGTCGATGTCCGGCGGCTCGTCGCGTTCCTTGGACACGAAACGTTCGAACAGCAGCGTGCTGAACTCGGGATTCACCTCGGTGATGCCGAGCACGTAGCAGACCACCGAGTTGGCGGCGCTGCCGCGACCCTGGCAGAGGATCTGCTGTCTGCGCGCGTAGTCGACGATGTCGTAGACGGTGAGGAAGAAGGCTTCGTAATTTTTCTCGGCGATCAGCGCGAGTTCCTTTTCGATCGTCGCGCGCACCGCGGCTGGACAGCCCTGCGGCCAGCGTGACGGCAGATGCTGCTCGACCAGGTGGCGCAGCCAGCTGGCCGGCGTGTGACCGGCGCCGACGATCTCCTTCGGGTACTCGTATTTCACCTGCTCGATGCGGAATGCACAGCGCTCGGCGACGCGCAGCGTCTCGGCCAGCAGTGCCGGCGGATACAGGGCCGCCAGATCGGCGCGCGCACGCAGATGGCGCTCGGCGTTGGCGAACAAACGCGTGCCGCAGCGCGCTACCGGCAGGCGATGCCGCAGCGCGGTCATCACGTCCTGCAGGGCGCGGCGCTGCGCGATGTGCATGTGCACGTCGCCGCTGGCGAGCAGCGGCAGCGCGAAGCGCGCGCCCAGCGCGTGCAGCCGCGCCAGCTTGGCCGCGTCATGGCCGTCGCGATGCAGTTCGACGGCGATCCACAGGCGGCCGGCGTAGCGCTCGCACAGCCAGCGCAGTTCGCTGTCGTCGTCGCTGGCGGCGCGCGGAATCCACAGCACGCTGAGCTCGGGCAGCGGTGCGTCGAGAAGGTCGCGGCGCAATTGATAGCGGCCCTTGCTGCTGCGCCGCCGTGCCAGCGTGATGGCGCCGCACAGCGCCGCATAGCCGCGCTGCGATTCGGCGAGCATCACGCAGCGCGGGCCGTCGTCGAGAGTGAGCTCGCTGCCGATCAGCAGTTCGGCGCGGGGCTGTGCGGCGAGCAGCTGCTGTCGCCGCCATTCATGCGCGCGCACCACGCCGGCCATCGAACATTCATCGGTCAGCGCCAGCGCGCGATAGCCGAGCGCGGTCGCCGTCTCGATCAGCTCCTGCGGCATCGACGCGCCGCGCTGGAAGCTGAAGGCGGAGACGGCGTGCAGCTCCGCGTATTCCACGGGCCTGTCCGGCGGCTTCATCCCCACAGTCCGTGCAGGAACCAGCGCTTCGACTCGCGATCGTAGAAAACCCAGGCACGCAGCTGCGCCGCGGCGTCGCGGTGCTCGACGACGTAGTAGTCGCGGCGCGCATCCTGACCATCCCACCAGCCGCTGGCGATGCGTTCGACGGCCAGCGCCGCCGCCGGTGGTGCCGCCAGCGCTTGTGCCTGCGGGAGCAGCCACAGGGGTCGCGGCATCGCCGGGGCATCGCCGTCGTCGCGCTCCGCGGCGGGTTCCGCCGCGGGCTCGCTGCGCTGCAGGGCGTGCTCGGGCCGGTGATCGTCGCGGCACTGCGGCGTCCACACCGCCGTGCTGCCGAGGCGTGCGCGGATTCTTTCGATGCAGGCCAGCCAGGCGTCGCCGCTGTTATGGGGATCGAACAGATCGGCCTGTTCGACCGACGCCTCGCCGAGTTCCGTCGCCTCCAGTTCGAGCGCGCGCACGGCACCGGGCAGCGGTGCGCGCTGCAGGCGCTCGCGCAGGGTCTCGAAGATGCGGCGACCGTCGCGGTGGGTGCTGCCAAAGCTGATCTGCAGCTGGCTGCGCCGCCGCTGTGCGTGCTGGCAACCCAGACGCAGGCGGCGCACGCCGAGGTCGCGTGCCCGCAGCCAGCCTTGCAGCTCGAAGGCGAGGCGGCGCAGCGGGAACTGCAGGGCTTCGACGTTCTCCACCTCGCTGGCCAGCTCGAAGCGGCGGCAGAACTGTGGCGGCGGCGTGATCGCCTGCGCCGGTTCGGCGGCATGGCCGCGCAGGCGGTCCAGTTCGCGCAGGCGGGTGGTGCCGAAGCGTCGTGCGAACGCGCTGCGCGGCAGGCGCAGCAGCTCGCCGAGCTGGCGCAGGCCCAGGCCCTGCAGGGCGTCGAGCTGCGCCTGCGGCCAGGGCAGCGCCTCGATCGGCAGTGTTGCCAGCGCGGCGTCGAGCGCGGTCCGGCTGGTCGTGCCGGGCAGGGCCTGCAGCGCGAACAGCGCGGCGGCGGCGCGCGTCGGCGCCAGGGCCAGCTGGGCGTGCTGGCCGAGTTCGCGCAAGGCGGTCTGCACGGCCTCGCACAGGGCCTGCAGGCCGCCGAACAGCTGCAGGCTGGCGCTGACCTCGACCCACAGCAGGGCCTGCGGGCAGCGGCCGGTTTCGTCGAACTCGCGGATCGCCGTGCAGACCGGGCTGCCGTAGCGGTACATGCCGTGCGCCAGCTGCAGCAGCGCTGCGTTTTCGGCAGCGCGCTTGCGCGGCTGCGCACGCAGCTGCGGCTGCACCGCCAGCGCGGTACCCAGCGCGGTGCCGGCGGCGATGCCGGCGGCCGCCGTGATCAGCCAGCGTTGCGAACCGCGCTGTTCGGTGACGGCGGCCAGCGGATCGTCGAGGCCGAGCGCCTCGGCCGGCAGCTGCGGAAAATGCAGGCAGAGCCACAGCATCGCCAGCGCCTCACTGCAGGCTGCAGCGCTGCTGCGGTCGCGCGCCGCGGCACTTGAGCACTTCCACCTGCGGCTGGCCGTCGACGCGGGCGATGCGCAGGCGCAGCGCGGCGACGCTGGCCTCGTCGCCGGCCCTGCGCCCGGCTTCCGCGGCCTGCCGGCGATACACCAGCACCAGGGCATTGCCGTTCTCGGCAGCCAGCTGCAGCCGTCGCTGCGCGGTGGTGTCGATGCGGTCGTGCCAGAGCAGCACCACGCCGGCCTGCGCACGCAGCAGTTCCTCGGTGGCCCACAGCGCGTCGCCGTCGTCGCCGGTTTCGACGACGACGCTGCGCTCCAGCACCAGACCCTGGCGGCGCAGCGCCGGTGCATAGGGCAGCAGCGGCGGCCGCACCAGCGCGATCCGGCGGCGCGCCTGCGACAGCCGCGCCAGCACCGGCATCGCCAGCGTCAGCTCGCCGACGCCGGGCGCCGGATAGACGATCTCGCTGAGCGCGGCCAGCGGCCAGCCGCCGCCGGGCAGGATCGCGTCGATCTGCGCATGGCCGGTCGGCTCGGCGCGCAGCGGCGCCTGGCCGTTGCCGCGCCACAGCCGGCTGTCGCGCAGCAGCGTCTGCAGCGCGTGGTTGGCAGGATCGAGGACAGAAAGCGGACTGGAGGCACTCATGGGAATGGACAGGAAAGCTGTGCATATGCACAGTAAACTGCGGCCCCTTTGATGTAAACAGCGGTGCTGCGTGCCATGGCAGATATTCTTTTGATGTTCAAGAACGGAGATTCATTCTGTAGAATGAGTTCGTCTTCCTCAGGAGCCGCGCCCATGCCGCGCCCCGATCGCCGCCCCGATGCCGATGCCAAGGCCGCTGCCCTTAGCGCCGAACGCGCGCGCGTGCTGACGGTGGCGCTGCGCGAGGCGGCGCGCCGGCTGGATCTGGGCCAGAGTGCCTTGCGCGACATCATCGGCATCAGCCAGCCGACGGCCTCGCGGCTGTTGCGCGGCGATTACCGGCTCGCCGAGAACGGCAAGGTCTGGGAGCTGGCGGCGCATCTGCTGCGCCTGTACCGCTCGCTGTCGTCGATGGTCGGTGGCAGCGACGAGCTGGCGCGTGCCTGGCTCGGCTCCGCCAACCAGGCGTTCGACGGCCGCACCCCCTTGCAGGAAATCCGCCGCATCGACGGCCTGATCCATGTCTGCGAATACCTGGACGCCCACCGCGCTCGCGTCTGAGGCGCGCACCTGGCAGGGCAGCGGCTGGCGTGCGGTCGAGGCGCAGCACCGCGTCGCGACGATGAACCTGGTGCACGGCGAACCGGCCGACCAGGTCCTGCTCGAAGATCTCCTCGATGCCGTCAAGCCGCCATCGCCCCGGGCCACGCAAACGCTGCACTGGCTGCTGGCGACGCCGTTCCGCTACCGCGCCCTGAGCGCTGGCTCGCGCTTTCGCCGCCGCGGCGACCCCGGCGTTTTCTACGGCGGCGAGTCGCGGCGCACCGCCTGCGCCGAGGCCGGCTACTGGCGGCTGCGCTTCTGGACCGATTCGGCGGCGCTTGCGCAGACCGCGGCCATCGAGGAGATGACGCTGTTCGAATTCCACGCGCGCACGCCGCGGCTGCTCGTCCTGACGCTGCCGCCGCTTGCGGCGCGGCGCGCCGACTGGATCGCCCAGGATTACGGCGCCACGCAGGCGCTGGCTGCCGCGGCGCGCGAAGCCGGCGTCGAGGCGATCCGCTACGAGTCGGCGCGCGATGCGCAGGGCCGCTGCCTGGCCTTGCTGGCACCGGCCGTGTTCGACGCCGACAGCTTCCGCCACGTGCAGCAGACCTGGACGCTGAGCCTGCGGCCGCCGCAGCGCATCGTCTGGCAGCGTCCCCTGGAACGCGAGACGCTGGCATTCGAGTTTCCGGCGCGGTTCGCCGGCGATAGCGCGGGTTCAGGACCGGCTCAGTAGCGGGGCGCCAGCCTGTTGTGCCTGTGGTCGCATCGCCGGGCGATGGCGGCCGGTCCCCAGCTTCCGGGAGCGCGATATGCCCAGACAGGCTCGCAGCACCTCCAGTCCGCGCCGTCTTGCCGATTACCGCCGCAAGCGCGATTTCGATCTCACGCCCGAGCCGCGCGACCAGCGCACCCCGCGTCCGCGCGGCGCCTTGCGTTACGTGATCCAGCTGCATCACGCGCGCAGCCGTCACTTCGATTTCCGTCTCGAACTCGATGGCACCCTGCGCAGCTGGGCAGTGCCCAAAGGGCCCTCGCGCGATCCGGCGCAGAAGCGTCTGGCGGTCGAGGTCGAGGATCACCCGATCCCCTACGCGAAGTTCGAGGGAGACATCCCGCAAGGCCAGTACGGCGCCGGCCATGTCGACATCTGGGATGAGGGTTACTGGGAACCGGAAGGCGATGCCGCGGCGGCGCTGAAGAAAGGCCATCTGCATTTCACGCTGCAGGGCGCGCGCCTGCGCGGCCGCTGGTCGCTGGTGCGCACACGGCTCGGCGGCAGGCAGCCGCAGTGGCTGCTGATCAAGGGCCAGGACGACTTCTGCGAGGCCGGCGACGTGGCCAGCGATGTCACCCGGCAGGAATTCAAGGCACAGGCGGCGCCGCGCGGCCGCAGCCGCACGGCCGCCCGCAAACCGGCCTCGCGCGCCCAGGCGCACCGCCGCCGCCAGTTGCCGGAGCCGTTTCCGGAGCAGGTCGAGCTGCAGCTGGCGCGTCTCAGCGACAAGGCGCCGGCCGGCCGCGACTGGCTGCACGAGATCAAGTACGACGGCTACCGCGTCCTCGTCTTCCGCGACGGCCGCAAGCTGCGCATCGTCTCGCGCAATGGCATCGACTGGACCGAAAAGCTGCCGGCGCTGCGCGAAGCCGTGCTGGGCCTCGACTGCCGACGTTGCATTCTCGACGGTGAACTCGTCGCTTTCGACGAGCAGGGGCATAGCCGCTTTGATTTGCTGCAACAGCGCTTCGGCCATAGCGGCGACACCGCGGCGGTGATGTTCGACCTGCTCTACCTCGACAGCGAGGACCTGCGCGGCGAGCCGCTGCGCACGCGCCAGCAGGCCCTGCAGCGGCTGCTCGAGGCGGCGCCGCCGGTGCTGCAACGCTCGCAGGTGTTCGAGGGCGCGGGGCCGGAAGCCTTCGAGGCGGCCTGCCGCCTGGGGCTCGAAGGCATCGTCTGCAAGGCGCGCGAGGCGCCGTACGAGGGTGGCCGTGGCGGCAACTGGCTGAAGGTGAAATGCGTGCAGTCGGATGAGTTCGTCGTCGTCGGTTATACCCCCGGCCAGGGCGCGCGCGCGGCGCTGGGCTCGCTGCTGCTGGCGCGGCCCGGCCCGGCCGGCGCGCCCTGGCAGTACGTCGGCCGCGTCGGCACCGGCTTCAGCGAGGCCTTGATCGGCGATCTGCTCAAAGGCTTTCGCCCGCTCAAGCGGGCGCCCGCGCTGGATCGGGGTCCGGGCCGTGCCGAGCTGCGCGGTGCCACGCCGGTATGGGTCAAGCCGGAGCGGGTGATCGAGGTGGAGTTCCGCGCCTGGACCGACGATGGCCTGCTGCGACAGGCCAGCTTCAAGGGCCTGCGGCCGGACAAGTCGCCGGCCGATGTCGCCCGCCCTGACGCGCCACCACGGCTGCGGGCCGCTGCGGGCGGCAGCAGGTCGGGAGCGGCGCGCCGACGTTCGTCGGCGCCTGCTTCAAAAAAGGAGGCGGAGGCGGCAGCGCCGTTCGCGTTCACGCACCCCGAGCGGCAGCTGTTTGCTGATCCACCGCTGAGCAAGGCCGAGATCGGCGCGCTTTACCGCGATCTGGCCGATCACATCCTGCCCGGTATCGTCGCGCGGCCGCTGGCGCTGCTGCGCTGTCCGCAAGGCATCGGCCAGCCATGCTTCTTCCAGAAGCATCTGACGCCAGGCTTCCCGAAGTCCGTGCACGCCGCCGCGGCCAAGTCCGCGCGCGATCCCTACGTCTATATCGAGGACCTCGACGGCCTGCTGGGTCTGGTGCAGATGAACGTCATCGAGATCCATCCCTGGGGTGCGCCGCTGCGCGATCCGCAGCGCCCGGATCGCATCGTCTTCGATCTCGACCCTGGCCCCGCCGTGCCGTGGTCTCGGGTCGTCGCCGCAGCGCGCGAGCTGCGGCAGCGTCTGGATGCGCTCAAACTGCTGTCGTTCCCGCGCGTCTCCGGCGGCAAGGGCCTGCATGTGGTGGTGCCGCTGAGCGGCCGCGACAGCTGGGAGGCGGTCAAGGGCTTCGCGCAGGCGATGGCCCGGGTGATGACGCAGGACGCGCCGGAGCGCTACATCGATGTCGCCACCAAGTCGCGGCGCGAACGGCGGATCTTCATCGATTACCTGCGCAACAGCCGTGGCGCGACCGCGATCGCCTCGTACTCGCTGCGTGCGCGGCCGGGCGCGCCGATCGCCGTGCCCGTGCACTGGGACGAACTCGCTCGTCTGCGCGGCCCGGCACCGTTCGCGGCCGACAACATCCGCAAGCGCGTCGCCGCACATCCTGAGCCCTGGCCAGGCTTCGCCGAGGTTCGCCAGGCGCTGCCGAAGGCGAAACGCTGATGGCCCGGCCGCTGTGGAACGGCGCGATCTCCTTCGGCCTGCTGCACATCCCGGTGCAGCTGATGCCGGGCGAGCGGCGCAGCGACCTGCGCTTTCACCTGGTCGACGTGCGCGACAAGGCGCGCGTGCGCTACGAGCGCGTCAACGAGGATACCGGCGAGGAAGTGCCGTGGAAGGACATCGCCAAGGCCTTCGAGTACGAGAAGGGCAGCTACGTGGTCCTGGAGGACGAGGACTTCAAGAGCGCGGCGCCGGACAGCAGCGAGTCGGTGGATATCGAAAGCTTCATCGCGCCGGACGCGGTGGGCCCCGAATACTACGAGCGGCCGTATTACCTGGTGCCGCCGAGCGGCAAGAAGCAGCAGGGCGCCGCCAAGGGTTATGTGCTGCTGCGCGAGACCCTGAAGAAGCTCGATCGCGTCGCGCTGGCACGCGTGGTGATCCGCTCGCGCGAGCATCTGGCGCTATTGCGCCCGGTCGATGCGGCCTTGCAACTGATCGTGCTGCGTTATCCGCAGGAGCTGGTACCGCTCGACGAGTACAGCTTTCCGTCGGCCGGCGCCAAGACCACGCGTGTCAGCGACAAGGAACTGGCGATGGCCCGGCAGCTGGTCGAATCGATGAGCGAGCCGTTCAAGCCGGACGCCTACCGCGATGAATTCCGCGAAAAGCTCAGCCGCGCCATTCGGGCGCGCCTGCGCCGAAAGGGTGCCAAGGTCTCGCGCAAGGCCGGACTCGATACGGAGGCGCCGCGCTCCGACAAGGTGGTCGATTTCATGGCACTGCTGCAGCAGAGCATCGCCTCCAACAAGCGCAGTCCGGCGGCGGGCAGTGCCAAGTCGTCGGCCCGCAAGACGCAGCCGCGACGGCGAACGGGGGCGCGGCGCCGCTCCTGAACGCTCCGTTCCTCGCCTCGAGCCCTACGTCCTTCCGATTTTCGGGGTCGGCTCGGATTTGGCTTACATAATGATCGGGGATGCACCGACGAGCCGACCGGCAAATCGCTGCATGGGGCGGCCGTGATGACGGCCATCGATCAGGAGAGGGATATGCGGGAAAGCGTGAACAGGGTGGGTGCTCGCCAGCTTGCGATGCTGGCGATGGCGGCGGGCATCGGCTGGTGTGGCGTGGCGCAGGCGCAGGAAACGGCTGCGGAAACCTCGACCGAAACGCAGGGGCGGTCGATGTCGATGGGCACGGTGGGCGCGCATGTCGGCACCACGGGCTTCGGCGTCGAATATCGCTTTGGCCTCAATCGCTTCATCGATCTGCGCGCCGCCTACGATTTCGGCAGCTACAGCGACACCTATGACGACGACGGCACCGAGTACAAGGCCAAGCTGAAGATCAGTGCACCGGTCGGCCTGATCGACATCAAGCCGTTCGCTGGCGGCTTCCGCATCAGTGCCGGTGTCTACGGCGGCGCGCCGGAGCTGAAGCTGAAATCGAAAGGCCAGGACGACTATGACGTCGGTGAGAGCACCTATACCGGCGATCTGAGCATGAAGGGCAAGGCCGACCTGGGCAGCGCGGCGCCGTATCTGGGCATCGGCTGGGGCGGCACGACCAATGGCACCGGCTTCGGCGTCAGCTTCGACATGGGCGTGATGTTCACCAAGGCGCCGAACGTCAGCCTCGACGCCACCGGCCGCGTCTGCGATTCCACCAACGGTGCTTGCGACCCGAACGGGGCGGAAGGCTTCGACATCGAGTCGAGCAATGATCCGCGCGTCGCCCAGTTCATGGACGATCTGCAGCAGGAAGTCAGCGACATCGAGGACGACACCAAGGACTTCAAGTTCTGGCCGGTGCTCGCGCTCGGTTTCGTCTACCGCTTCTGAGCGGTGCCGCGACGCCCGTCGGCCCGGTCAAGGGCCGGCGGGCGTTTTTGCGTGAGAACGCTCAGTAGAGACTGCGCAAGCTCGCCCAGCCGGAGGTCTTGCTGTCGACGGCGATGGCGTAAATGCCGGTGGTGCCGCGCGGCGCGCCGATGATGGTGACGACGGTGCCGGCCGGCAGCACGCGATAGGCCAGCTTGCTGTCATTGGGTTCCAGCAGGCGCAGCGGCGTGTCTTCCTGAAGCCGCCAGCGGTCGCCGATCGCCAGCCCGAACCAGTTCTCGTACTGCTGCTGCGAGTTGGCCTTGGTGTTGACGTAAATGGTGTCGGGCGTCGCCGCCTGCGGCGGGGCGGCCTGGGCCTGGTAGCTGGCCAGCTGTTGCTGCAGTTCGCCCACCTGCGCGGTGAGCTGGCGATTGGCGGCGATCAGGGCTTCCAGCCGGGCTTCCAGCGAGGGCTGGGTGACCATCGCCACCTGCATCGGCTGGGCATAGGTCTGCGCGTGCGCGCTGGCACTGGCGGCGAGGCCGGCCAGGAGGCTGCAAAGGAAAGGGGCGCGATGCATGGTGAGTGCCTCCCTGGCATGCATGGGATGGGCAAAGGCGCAACCGCGCCATTGCGGTTCGAGCATTCGGCTCGGGCTTTCTGCACGCAACATCGAGGCCAATGACGGCTCGATCAGCTCAAATGAGCACAGAAGTTGGCTGATACCGGCGAACTGCGGAAAACCGCCGCTGACCGTAGCACGGCAAACCTACTGCCAGATGAACGTCGACAGGCCCTAGCCCGGCAGCAGTTCCAGCAGCCGCTCGGCCGGACGGGCGACGACCGCCTTGCCGCGATAGACGACGATCGGCCGTTCCATCAGCTTGGGGTGGCTGGCCAGCACGTCCAGCCATTGCTCATCGCTATAACCATTGTCCCGGGACAGGCCCAGCTCACTGAACAGGGCTTCCTTGCTGCGCACGAAATCCATCGGCCTGAGGCCGAGCAGCCGGCTCAGCTCGCGCAACTGCGCTTTCGACAGCGGCTTCTGCAGGTATTCGACCACCGGCAGCTCGATGCCGCGCTCGCGCAGCAGCTGCAGGGCCTCGCGGCTCTTGCTGCAGCGCGGGTTGTGCAGGATGCAGTCTTGCATGGCCATGGCGCTGCCCAGCCTCAGTTCAGCACGGTGGGGACGGCGAGGCGGAACGGCTGGATGATCGCGTCGAAGGTCTCGCGGCTGTCGACGACGATCATGTTGAACTCGCCGTGCATGGTGCCGACCGGGGTCGTCAGCGGGCAGCCGCTGGTGTACTGGAACTCCTCGTTGGGCGCCAGCACCGGCTGGTAGCCCACCACGCCGGGACCGCGCACGTCCTCCGACACGCCCTCGCCGTTGGTGATGACCCAGTGCCGCGACAGCAGCTGCACCGTCTGCTCGCCCTCGTTGCGGATGGTGATGTGATACGCGAACAGGTACTGGCCATTGGCCGGTTCCGACTGTTCGGGAACGAAGCGCGGCCTGACGATGATGCGGATGCCGCGGGTGACCGTGTCCGACATCGAGCGTTCCTCGTAGATGTCTCGTCGCGTCGACGGGGAGGCAGCTTAATACATGCCGGTCGCGAGCTTGGCTGCTTCCGACATCATCGACTGGTTCCACGGCGGATCGAACACCAGTTCGACATCGCTTTCGGTGATCGTCGGAATCAGCGCGATCTTGCTCTTGATGTCGCTGACCAGGATATCGCCCATGCCGCAGCCGGGCGCGGTCAGCGTCATGCGTACCGTCGCACGCCGCTGCGCGGGGCCCAGGGTTTCGACGCGGCATTCGTAGATCAGGCCCAGCTCGACGATGTCGACCGGGATCTCCGGGTCGTAGCAGGTCTTCAGCTGGTCCCAGACGGCGCTTTCGATGTCCTCGTCGCTGGCATCGGCGGCAATCTCCGGTGCCGCCGCCACCTGCTGCCCGATCGCATCGGCGTCCTTGCCGTCGATGCGGAACAGATGGCCTTCGCAATGCACGGTGAACGAGCCGCCGAGCGCCTGCGTGATCTGTGCGCGCGCGCCCTCCGGCAGCTCGACCTTGGTGCCCTGGGGAATCAGGATGCCGATGACGTCACGGCTCAGCGTGACGGTTTCGTTGACTGCGCTCATTAATCGCCTGGATCGCGCCTGGATCGCGCCTGGAACGCCCGACCGGGAGCCGGTGCGAAGACGCGCATTTTAAACCAGTCTCATCGTCGCCACCGGGCGTGACGCCCTATCGGTTTGCGTTCAGCCGCCGCGGCTATGATCGGCCACCGTTTTAAGGAGACTTGGATGAAGAAGCTTGCCGCCGCCCTGCTGGTTCCCCTGCTGCTTGCCTGCTCGATGGCGCAGGCCGCCGAGGAGCCGCGCCGTGTCGTCGCCGTCAACGGCCAGGGCGAAGTCAGCACGCGGCCGGACCGCGCGCGCCTGAACCTGGCGGCCGATGCGCTCAATACCGATCTCAAGGCCGCCGAGGCCGAGGTCAACCGCATCGTCCGCGCCTATCTGGCCGAGGCCAAGTCGCTGGGCGCCAAGGACGAACAGATTTCCACCGCCGGCATCAACATCAACCCGGAATACGTCTGGGACGAGAAGACACGGCGCAACAAGCTGGTGGGCTACCGCGCGCGCCGCGATATCGACATCGTCGTCAGCGATCTCGACAAGCTCGGCGACTTCGTCCTGCGTGCCACCAAGGTCGGCGTCAATCACGTCAGCGCACCGGTTCTGGAATCAAGCAAGAGCAAGGACCTGATGAAGGAAGCCTTGGCCAAGGCCGCGATCGATGCGCGGGACAAGGCCAGGCTGCTGGCAGAAACGCTGGGCATGAAGCTCGGCGCGGTGCGCAGCCTGCGCGTCAACGACTACACGCCGCCGCCGGTGCCGATGGTCAAGGCCATGGCCATGCGCGCCGAAGCTGCGGCCGACATGAGCGGCAACGAGGAGATCGGCTTCTCCGGCGGCGAGATCAAGTACAGCGCCACCGCCGCGGTCGAGTTCGATCTGCAGGAGCGCTGAGCGGCCGCGGCGCGTGGCGCCGCTGCCGATAGGAAGCGGCCGAGTGATCGGCCGTTTCTTTTTATCGAACAAAGTAGTTTTTCTGAAGATTTAGGCTCATTCCCTCTGCGCGCCGTCCGGGCCGGCCGGGCGTTCCGCCATGCCGGATGCCGGCGCAGTGCGGTTGTCGGCGCACAATGCGATAATTCTGCACTTTCTCCCCGCGTGTTCAGGGCGCGAAAGTGGCCAGTCCAAAATCTCCCGTTGTCGGCATCATCATGGGTTCGCGCTCCGATTGGGAGACGATGGCGCCCGCAGCCCAGACCCTCAAGGATCTCGGCGTCGCCTATGAGGCGCGCGTGGTCTCCGCGCATCGCACCCCGGATCTGTTGTTCGAATACGCCGAAACCGCGCCCGGCCGCGGCATCAAGGTGATCATCGCCGGCGCCGGCGGCGCTGCGCATCTGCCCGGCATGTGCGCCGCCAAGACCACGCTGCCGGTGCTGGGCGTGCCGGTGCAGTCCAAGGCGCTCAAGGGCCTGGATTCGCTGCTGTCGATCGTGCAGATGCCGGCCGGCATCCCGGTCGGCACGCTGGCGATCGGCCCGGCGGGCGCCACCAACGCGGCGCTGCTCGCGGCGGCGATCCTCGCCACGCATGACGCCAAGCTGGCCAAGAAGCTGGCGGCGTTCCGCGCCGCCCAGACCGCCAAAGTGCTCAACGACGAACCGCTGAAGCTCCCCGCATGAAGATCGGCATCCTTGGTGCGGGCCAGCTCGGGCGCATGCTGGCCCTGGCCGGCTACCCCCTCGACTTTGACTTCGTCTTCCTCGATCCGGCGACGGAAGCCTGCGCCGCGCCACTGGGCGAGCACATCCACGCCGACTACGAGGACGAGCGCGCGCTTTCCGAGTTCTGCGTCAGCGTCGACGTCGCCACCTACGAATTCGAGAACGTGCCGGCGAAGACCGCCGAGTTCGTCGGCTCGCGCATTCCGCTGCTGCCGGCGCCGCTGGCGCTGACCGTCGGCCAGGATCGCCTGTCCGAGAAGACCTTGTTCGACAAGCTGCAGATTCCAGTGCCGCGCTACATGCCGGTGGCAACGCGCGAGGCGCTGCAGCTGGCGGTGCGCAACATCGGCCTGCCGGCGGTGCTCAAGACGCGGCGGCTCGGTTACGACGGCAAAGGCCAGGCGGTGCTGCGCGAGCCGGCCGATCTCGACACGGCCTGGGCCAGGCTCGGTGGCCAGCCGCTGATCCTCGAAGCCTTCGTGCCGTTCGAGCGCGAGGTGTCCTGCCTGGCGGTGCGCGGCAAGGACGGCGAGCTTCGCTTCTACCCGATCGTCGAGAACACGCATCGCGACGGCATCCTGCGCGTATCGGCGCCGCGCGCCGCCGATCCGCTGCAGGCGGAAGCGGAAACCTATGTGCGCCGCGTCGTCGAACACCTCGGTTATGTCGGCGTGCTGGCCTTCGAGTTCTTCGTCGCCGGCGGCAAGCTGTTTGCCAACGAGATCGCGCCGCGCGTGCACAACTCCGGGCACTGGACCATCGAGGGCGCGATCTGCTCGCAGTTCGAGAACCACCTGCGCGCCATCGCCGGGCTGCCGCTGGGCGCGACCGCCGTGCGCGGCTACCCGGTGATGGTCAACTTCATCGGCGACGCGCCGGCCAATGCAGATCTGGCCGCACTGCCGGGTGTGCATATCCATCACTACGGCAAGACGCCCAAGCCGCAGCGCAAGGTCGGTCACGCCACCGTCACCGCTGCCACCGAGGCGGAGCGCGACGAGCGTCTGGCGGCGCTGCTGGCGCTGGTGCGGGCGGTCGAAAGCTGAGGGAGCCGCGGCCGAAGCGCCGGGGGCAAGCCCGACAAGCGCGCCGTAACGAAAAAGCCCTCCGTGACGGAGGGCTTTTTGTTTGCAGCCGGTGCAGGCCTCAGCGCTTGTCGAGCGCCGCGACGTTGCGCTCGGCGGCGCCGGTGTAGACCTGGCGCGGACGGGCGATGCGCATCGACGGATCGGAGATCATCTCCACCCAGTGCGCAACCCAGCCGACGGTGCGGGCGACCGCGAACATCGGCGTGAACATGTTCACCGGGATGCCGAGCGCCTTGTAGATGATGCCGGAATAGAAATCGACGTTGGGATACAGCGCGCGCTGCTTGAAGTAATCGTCGTTGAGCGCGATCTCTTCGAGCTTCATCGCCAGCTCCAGCTGCGGATCGCTGACATTGAGCGCCTTCAGCACCTTGTGGCACTGCTCGCGGATGATGGTCGCGCGCGGATCGAAGTTCTTGTAGACGCGGTGGCCAAAGCCCATCAGGCGCACGCCGCTCTGCTTGTCCTTGACCTTGGCCATGAAGCCGGGAACGTTCTTCACATCGCCAATCTCGGCCAGCATCTTCAGCACCGCCTCGTTGGCGCCGCCGTGCGCCGGGCCCC
>CBINNP010000027.1:0-22004 GCA_966252075.1 uncultured Solimonas sp. | reverse complement strand
GGCGCCGGCAACTACGGCATGTGCGGCCGCGCCTATTCGCCGCGCTTCCTGTGGAGCTGGCCCAACTCGAAGATCTCGGTAATGGGCGGCGAGCAGGCCGCCAGCGTGCTCGCCACCGTCCGCCGCGATGCGCTGGAGGCGCAGGGCAAGCCGTGGAGCGCCGAGGACGAGGAAGCCTTCAAGGCGCCGACGCGCGCGCAGTTCGACGCGCAGGGCAGCCCCTACTACGCCACCGCGCGCCTGTGGGACGACGGCATCGTCGATCCCGCGCAGACGCGGCGCACCCTGGCGCTGGGATTGGCGGCGACGGCGTACGCGCCGGTCGGCGAACCGCGCTTCGGCGTGTTCCGGATGTGAGAGTGCCTGCCATGTTTACCAAGATCCTGATTGCCAACCGCGGCGAGATCGCCTGCCGCGTGATCGCCACCTGCCGCAAGCTCGGCATCCGCAGCGTCGCCGTCTACTCCGAGGCCGACGCCGGCGCCCGCCACGTGCGGCTGGCCGACGAGGCGTACTGCATCGGCCCCGCCGCCTCGCGCGACAGCTATCTGCGCATCGAGCACATCATCGACGCCTGCAGGCGCTCCGGCGCGCAGGCCGTGCATCCGGGCTACGGCTTCCTGTCGGAGAACGAGGCCTTTGCCGAAGCCTGCGCCGTCGCCGGCATCGTCTTCATCGGTCCCGATGTCGCCAGCATCCGCGCGATGGGTTCCAAGTCGGCGGCCAAGTCGCTGATGGCAAAAGCTGGCGTGCCGCTGGTGCCCGGTTACCACGGCGACGATCAGCAGCCGGCGCACCTACGCCGCGAAGCCGACCGCATCGGCTATCCGGTGCTGATCAAGGCCACCGCCGGTGGCGGCGGCAAGGGCATGCGCGTGGTCACTGCCAGCGGCGAGTTCGACGCCGCGCTGGCTTCGTGCCAGCGCGAGTCCCGCGCCAGCTTCGGCGACGACCGCGTGCTGATCGAGAAGTACCTGGAGCAGCCGCGTCACATCGAGATCCAGGTGTTCGCCGATCGCCACGGCAACACCCTGAGCCTGCACGAGCGCGACTGCTCGGCGCAGCGCCGCCATCAGAAGGTGATCGAGGAAGCCCCGGCACCGGGCATGAGCGCGCAGCGCCGCGCGGCGATGGCCAGGGCTGCCTGCGAGGCCGCGTGCGCGGTGAACTACGTCGGTGCCGGCACCGTCGAGTTCATCACCGACCGAAGCGGCGCGTTCTTCTTCATGGAGATGAACACGCGGCTGCAGGTCGAGCATCCGGTCACCGAATGCATCACCGGCCTCGATCTGGTCGAATGGCAGTTGCGCGTCGCCGCCGGCGAAGCCCTGCCGCTACGGCAGGAGCAGATCCCGCTCGACGGCCACGCGATCGAGGTGCGTCTCTACGCCGAGGAACCGGAGAAGGGCTTCCTGCCGTCGACCGGACGGCTGCTGCACTTTCACGCACCGGCCGGCGACCGGCATGTGCGTCTGGATACCGGCGTCGAGCAGGGCGACGAGATCACGCCGCACTACGATCCGATGATCGCCAAGCTGATCGTCTGGGACCGCACGCGCGAAGCGGCGATCGAACGCCTGCTCGGCGCGCTGGCACAGATCCGCCTGGTCGGCGTCGGCCACAACATTGCGTTCCTGTCGCGCCTGGTCGATCACCCGGTATTCCGCGCCGGGCAGACCGACACCGGACTGATCGAACGCGAGCAGGTACTGCTGAGCACGCAGGCCGGGCCAGTTCCGCTGGAAGCCTTCGAGATCGCCGCGCTGGCGGAACTGACGTCAGAGCAGTGGGCCGCGCGCGGTGAAGCCTCGCCATGGGCAGGCCGTGACGGCTGGCGGCTCAACGGCGCGTTCGAACGCAGGCTGCAGTTCTCGGCCAGCGAACAGACGCAGGACGTGGCGATCCGCTACGAGCGCGACGGCTACCGGATCGGCGAACAAGCCGTACAGGTCGAACGCCTTTCCGCAACCGGCCTGCGCCTGCGCAAGGGCGATTGCAGCATCGACGCCGAGGTGATCGTCGCCGGCGAGCAGCGCCACGTCTTCGCGCGCGGCCATTGCCATGTGCTCACACGCCTGTCGCCGCTGGCACACGCCGGCGAAGCCGACGATGCGCACGGCGAACTCACGGCTCCGATGCCCGGCAAGATCGTCGTGCTGCTGCACGAGCCCGGCGCCAGCGTCGCCAAGGGCGAGGCCCTGCTGGTGATGGAAGCGATGAAGATGGAGCTGACCCTGAGCGCGCCAGCCAAGGGTTGCGTCCGCGCCTACCTCTGCGCCGCCGGCGATCAGGTCAGGGAAGGCCTGGCGCTGATCGAGTTCGAAGCCGAGGCGACGGGCTGACGCTTGCGCTTGCGCGGCGAGACGCTCGTCCGGGGACAATGCTCGCGCCGTCTGCCGCGCGGCTCACGCCACACCAAGGCCCGCACCGTCGCCGGCGCGGGCCTTGCGCCTCAAGCAGCGGCGCGTGCCGCGAACGCGCGGCGCACCACCAGCCAGACGGCGACGATCGACACCACCGTGAACACCAGCGCCGGCAGCAGGCCGATGTACGAGGCCAGGTTGGCGGCGCCGTGGCGATTGTCGGCGAAGCTCAGCGCACGGTTGGGCGCGAACAGCGCGGCCCAGTAGAACAGCGTGTTGGCCCAGCCGGTACCGATCAGCATCCAGCTCAGCTTGCGCGCACCGGCCTCGGTGAATTCCAGCGGCACCAGCGCCAGCGCCAGGACGATGATGAGGATGCCGTTGAGCATGCCGCCCAGATGCGCGCGCACCCAGGCATCGGTGCTGCCGAACACCGGGAATTCGGTGATCGTGCCCGGAATCAGCTCCAGGCCGCCGAGCAGACTGATCAGCAGCCCCAGCCCGGCCAGCATGCCGATGAACAGCACCAGCGCCCCGTGGGCAATCAATCCCTTCTGAATCCTCTGCATCGCTTCTCCCCTTCTTTGCTTGGTACGGCCCGGAGATTTTTCTCTAGACCGCGACCTGGCCCTTGATATGCGGATGTGCCTGATAGCCGACCAGCTCGAAGTCTTCGAGACGGTAGCTGTCGATCGATTCTGCCTTGCGCAGGATGCGCATTTGCGGCAGCGGATACGGCTCGCGCGTCAGCTGCAGCTGCACCTGCTCGATGTGGTTCTTGTAGATGTGCACGTCGCCGCCGGTCCAGACGAACACGCCCGGTTCCAGATCGCACTGCTGCGCCAGCAACATCAGCAGCAAGGCGTAGCTGGCGATGTTGAACGGCACGCCGAGGAAGACGTCGCAGGAGCGCTGGTAGAGCTGCAGGTTGAGGCGGCCCTTGAGCACCGAGGTCTGGAACAGGCAGTGGCAGGGCGCCAGCGCCATCTGCGGCAGGTCGCCCGGATTCCAGGCGCTGACGATCTGCCGGCGCGAAGCCGGGTCTTTTTTGATCAGCTCGACGAGCTGCTTGATCTGGTCGATGTGCTGGCCATCGGCGGTGACCCAGTCGCGCCACTGCTTGCCGTAGACGGGCCCGAGATCGCCGTTGTCGTCGGCCCACTCGTCCCAGATGCTGACCTTGTTGTCGTGCAGGTATTGCACGTTGGTGTCGCCGCGCAGGAACCACAGCAGCTCGACGATGATCGAGCGCAGGTGCAGCTTCTTGGTGGTCAGCACCGGAAAGCCGTCGGCCAGATCGAAGCGCATCTGGTGGCCGAACACCGCCAGCGTGCCGACGCCGGTACGATCCTGCTGCTCGACGCCTTCGTCGAGGATGCGGCGCATCAGTTCCTGATAGGCCTTCATGTGCGGCTTCCGGTAGCGGGCAGCGCCTTGCGGCGCAGCGCCCAGATCAAAATGAGCAGGCCGCCGACAAACATCGGCAGGCACAGTTCCTGGCCGCGCGTCAGCCAGCCGAAATGCAGATAGCCGAGTTGCGCGTCCGGCACACGGACGAACTCGACGGCAAAACGGAACGTCGCGTACAGCAGCAGGAACGTCGCGCTGAGCACACCGCGCGCATGCGGCTTGCGGCCGATCCACCAGAGGATCGCGAACATCACCGGCCCTTCGAGGATGGCCTCGTAGAGCATGCTCGGATGGCGCGGCAGTGCGTCCGGCGCGGTGCGGAACACCATGCCCCAGGGCAGATCGGTGACCTTGCCCCACAGCTCGCCGTTGATGAAGTTGCCGATGCGGCCGGTGAACAGGCCCACCGGCACCAGCACCGCGATGAAGTCGGCAACCTCGAAATACGGCAGCTTGCGCAGCCAGGCGAACACGCCGATCGCGGTCAGCACGCCGAGCAGTCCGCCGTGGAAGGCCATGCCGCCCTGCCAGACGCGCAGGATCATCAACGGATCGTCGGCCGGCAGCCAGTGGCCGTTGTCATCGTAGGCGTAGAACAGCATGTAGCCGATGCGGCCGCCCAGGATCACGCCGACGACGATGTAGAACAGCAGATCGGAGATGCGGTCCTTGGGCCAGCCGACATGCGCCCAGGCGGCGCGACGGTTGGCGAGCAGCCAGCCCAGCCAGAAGCCGAGCAGGTACATCAGGCCGTACCAGTGAATGGCGATCGGGCCGAGCTGCAGCGCCACCGGGTCGATGTGCGGATGCTGGAGCATGCAGGTCTCCTCAGGCCGCCAGCACGCGGCAGAAAAAAGCCTTGAGATAGCGCGTCTCCGGAATCGCCGGGTGCACCGGATGATCCGGCCCCTGCGCGCCGCTTTCGAGAACCTGCAGCTGCCGCGATGCCTGCCTCGATTCCCGCAGCAGGATCCGCTGCAGCGCTTCCGGTTCCAGATGATGCGAGCACGAGCAGGCCACCAGCAGACCATCCGCCGGCAGCAACTGCAACGCGATACGGTTCAGCGCCGCGTAGTGTTCCAGCCCGGCCTCGTAGTCTTTCTTGCGCTTGATCAGCGCGGGCGGGTCGACGATGACCACGTCGAACTGCCGGCCGGCGGCGCGCAGCGCCTTGAGACCGGCCAGCGCATCGTCGCGGATCAGTTCGAGTTCGCGCCCCTGCGCCTGCGCGCTGGCCTGCGCAGCGTCGAGCGCGATCTGCGAGGAGTCCAGGCAGGCG
Source organism: uncultured Solimonas sp. (assembly GCA_966252075.1). Lineage (GTDB taxonomy): Bacteria > Pseudomonadota > Gammaproteobacteria > Nevskiales > Nevskiaceae > Solimonas. The sequence goes on along the minus strand of CBINNP010000027.1, from coordinate 16,952 downwards.
GCGCTGCTGGCACCGTCGCGCAGCGCGCGCAGCCCCCAGGCACCGACATAGCTGAACACGTCCAGCACGCTGCGGCCGCGCACGTAGCGCGCCAGCCGCGAGCGGTTGTCGCGCTGGTCGAAGAAGAAGCCGGTCTTCTGCGCATTACCGGTGGCGAACGAGTAAGACAGACCTTCCTCGATCACCTCGATGCGCTCCGGCAGCGTGCCGACGATCTCCGATTCCTGGCTCAGGCCCTCGAGCTCGCGCGCGGCGTTGTCGTTGCGCAGCCAGATGCCGCGCGGCTGCAGCAGCTGCCGCAGCGCCTCCAGCAGCGGCGCGCGCAGCAGTTCCATGCCGGCGGTGATCAGCTGCGCGACCAGGTAATCGCCGTAGCGGTCGACGATCAGGCCCGGCAGGCCGTCGCCCTCGCCATGCACCAGGCGGTAATGCGGTTCGGCGTAGATGCGCTCGCGCAGCGCCAGCGCCGCCCGCAGGCGGCGCAGGAACCAGGCGCTGTCGATCGCGGCGTCCGCCTGCGCGTCGAGGATGCGCACCGCCAACAGCGTGCGCGGATTGACGTAGCCGATGCCAAGCGGCTTGTCGCGACTGTCGACCACGCGGCACAGGCTGCCGGGCGCGATGCCGCGGAAATCCGCGCCGGTGTCGATCTCGTTGGAATACGCCCACAGATGGCCGGCGCGCAGGCGCCGCTCTTCGCGCGGCTTGAGCTTCAGGGTCAGCATGAGGTCAGGCCTCAGGCCAGCTTGTACCGGAACGCGTCCTGGAAGCGCTCGCGGAAATCGTCCATCGAGAAATGATGGTTCTGCGTGCCCGGCCGCTCGATGCAGTAGGCACCCATCAGCGCGGCGACGCGCCCGGTGGTCTCCCAATCATAGCCCTGCTCCAGCCCGTACAGCAGGCCGCCGCGATAGGCGTCGCCGCAGCCGGTCGGATCGGTCAGCGAATCGGCCTTGGCGATCGGAATCTCGATCAGCTTGCCGCCCGTGTAGATCTGCGAGCCCTTGCCGCCGCGCGTGACGATCAGCGCCTGCACGCGCTCGGCGATCTGCTTGAGGCTCCAGCCGGTGCGGTGCATCAGCACCTCGGCCTCGTAGTCGTTGACGGCGACGTAGGCGGCCTTGTCGATGAAGTCGCGGAACTCCTCGCCGTTGAACAGCGGAATGCCCTGGCCCGGATCGAAGATGAAGGGGATGCCCGCCTCGGCGAACTGCCGCGCGTGCAGCAGCATGGCCTCGCGCGCATCGGCCGAGATCGAGCCGATCTTCACGCCTTCTGTGTGGATGTCCTGGGTCTGCGCCTGCGCCATCGCGCCGGGATGGAAGGCGGTGATCTGGTTGTCGTCGAGATCGGTGGTGATGTAGCACTGCGCGGTATAGGCGTCGACGACCTTGAGGAAGCGACGGTCGATGCCGTGCCGGTCCAGCCAGTCGGCGTACGGCGTGAAATCGCTGCCGACCGTCGCCATCGGCAGCGGCGTGCCGCCGAGCAGCCTGAGGTTGTAGGCGATGTTGGTGGCGGTGCCGCCGAAGTCGCGCCGCAACTGCGGCACCAGGAACGAAACGTTCAGGATATGAACCTTGTCCGGCAGGATCGCATCCTTGAACTGGCCCGAGTACACCATGATGGTGTCGTAGGCGGCCGAACCGCAGATCAAAGCAGACATGATGTTCCCTGATATTGCTTGAGGGCCGGCGCCTGTCTGGCGCCCGCGCCGTATTGAATCGGAAAAGTGTTGCGCGAGCTCAGCCCCACAGCACCAGCGCCCAGACCGCCGGCAGCTGCAGCAGCGACAGATGCACCGCCGCCGAGCCCAGGTCCTTGGCGCGGCCGGACAGCTCGTGCCGCTCCAGGCCGATCCGGTCGACGACGACCTCGACCGCCGTATTGAGGATCTCGGTGATGAGCACGCAGAACAGGCTCATCAACAGTATCGCGCGCTCGACGCCGTTGTGCCCGAAATACAGGGCTGCCGGCACTGCCAGCACACAGAGGATCAGCTCGGTGCGGAAGGCTTCCTCGGAACGCGCCGCCCAGCCCAGGCCGATGTAGGAGACGCGCACCGCGCGGACCAGCCGCGCCAGGCCGGTGATGCCGTCGGCTCCGTCTTTGACTGCCATTTGTTTAGTTTTCCTAAATTGACTAAGTACTAAATATCAATTGTTGCAGCGCAGCAAAAGCGCTCTAATGGCCGCCATGGAAAGCCCCTGCCACAGGTTGCAGGACGGCTGAAGAGGTAAAGGAGTGTGTGAGATGGCCACGACGCTTCCGCTGGTGTTGCTGGTTCTGGCGACGACGGGTCTCGGCATGATGGTGCTGCTCGGCTTCGCGTACAACGATTGGCATACCTACCGCAAGGTTCTTGACGACGCCATGGCGGTGCAGTCCAAGAAGACGGCGCCGGTCGCCACGGTGAAGGCCGAGGAAGAACCCCTCCTCAAGGCCGCCTGAGCGAGCCCTGACAAGACGGGCGCTCCCCTGGCCCCTTTCGTCATCGATGAAGCCCGCGCAAGCGGGCTTCATCGTTTCCGGCGGCGCGCTACTTTACCGCGCCGCGGCGAGCATCGGCCGCTCGCCGGCCGGCATCAGGCGGGCTGGTAGCGCAGATCGAGCTGGCGCGCGGCCCGCACATCGTCGAGCCGGCGCACCGGCATCGTGTAGGGCGCGCCCTTGACCGCGGCGATGTCGGCGCGGGCCTCGTCCCAGATCGCCACCAGCGCCGCGACGAAAGCGTCCAGCGTCTCCTTGTCCTCAGTCTCGGTCGGCTCGATCAGCAGGCACTCCGGGACCAGCAGCGGGAAGTAGACCGTCGGCGCGTGATAGCCGTAGTCGAGCAGGCGCTTGGCGACATCGGTCGCGGTCAGCTGCAGTTCCTGCTTCTGCTTCTTCAGCGTGACGATGAACTCGTGGCTGGCGCGCCGCGCCGGGAACGCCAGGTCGAAGCCCTGCTCCTTGAGCCGCGCCGCCAGGTAGTTGGCGTTGAGCGTGGCGAACTCGCCGACGCGATGCATGCCGTCGCGCCCCAGCATCCGCGCGTAGATGTAGGCGCGCAGCAGCACGCCGGCATTGCCCATCCACGCCGACAGCCGGCCGATCGACTCCGGCAGCTCGGCCTCGGTCAGCCAGCGGTAGCTGCCATCGGCGTCACGGCCGACGGTCGGAACCGGCAGATGCGGCAGCAGCCGCTCCGACACGCCCACGGCACCGGCACCCGGCCCGCCGCCGCCATGCGGCGTCGAGAAGGTCTTGTGCAGGTTCATGTGAATGACGTCGAAACCCATGTCGCCCGGCCGCACCTTGCCGAGGATCGCATTGAGGTTGGCGCCGTCGTAATACAGCAGGCCGCCGGCGGCGTGGACGATGCCGGCGATCTCCTTGATCCGCCGCTCGAACACGCCGAAGGTCGACGGATTGGTCAGCATGATGCCGGCGGTCTGCGGACCGACCGCGGCTTTGAGTGCCTCGACGTCGACGTCGCCGTCGGCATTGGTCGGGATCTCGCGCACCGTGCAGCCGAGCATCGCCGCCGTCGCCGGATTGGTGCCGTGCGCCGCATCCGGCACCAGGATCTCGGTACGTTCCAGATCGCCGCGCGCGCGGTGATAGGCCTGGATCATCGCCACACCGGCGAACTCACCCTGGGCGCCGGCCATCGGCGTCAGCGACACACCGGCCATGCCGGTGACGTGCTGCAGGATCTCCTGCAGCTCGTACATGCAAGCGAGGAAGCCCTGCGAATGCGAGTCCGGCGCCAGCGGATGCCGCGCCAGGAAGCCCGGCAGCATCGCCAGCTTGTTACAGGCGCGCGGGTTGTACTTCATCGTGCACGAACCCAGCGGGTAGAAGTGCGTGTCGATCGAGAAGTTCTTCTGCGACAGCCGCGTGAAGTGCCGCACCGTCTGCATTTCCGAGACTTCCGGCAGCCGCGGCTTGTCGCGACGGCACAGGTGTTCCGGGATGCCGTCGAGATCGACGGCAACCCCGGGATTCTGCGCGCTGGCGGTACGGCCGACGCGCGAGACTTCGAAGATCAACGGCTCGCCGCGGTCTCGCGGGGCTTTGCGGAACGGCTCGGACATGCGGTTTCCTGGCAGCGGCAGCGTTTGCGACTTAAGCGAGCGCCTTGAGCGCCGCCTCGTAGTCCGGCTCGTTGGCGATCTCCGAGATCAGCTCGGTGTGCACGACCTTGTCGTTCTCGTCGATCACCACCACCGCGCGCGCGGTCAGGCCGGCCAGCGGACCATCGGTGAGCTGCACGCCATAGTCCTTGGCGAAGCTGCCACGCATCAGCGACAGCGTCGAAACATTGCTGAGGCCTTCGGCGCCGCAGAAGCGCGCCTGCGCGAACGGCAAATCGGCCGAGACGCAAAGCACGACGGCATTGTCGAGTTCCGAAGCGCGCTTGTTGAACTGGCGGACCGAGGTCGCGCAGGTCGGCGTGTCGATCGACGGGAAGATGTTCAGCACCTTGCGCTTGCCGGCGTAAGTGGCCAGCGAGACGTCGGACAGGTCCTTGGCGACAGCCTTGAATTCGGGTGCCTTGCTGCCGACGGCCGGCAGATCGCCATTGGTGTGCAGCGGGTTGCCGCGGAGGGTGACGGTAGCCATTTGTATCTCCTGTGTTCGAATCAGTCGTGGTCGAGGGCGGCCGCAAGGGCGGCGCGATACTGCGAAAGATGTGCGTCGGTCTTGGTCTCGGTGGCGCAGACCAGCAGCGCGTGACCCAGCTCCGGATAGCGCGCGGAGAGATCGTATCCGCCGAAGATGCCGGCACGTGCCAGTGCCTCCAGCACCGGTGCGACCGGCCGCGGCAGGCGGATCACCGCCTCGTGGAAACGGGCCGCGCTGAATACGGCGCTGACGCCGGGCAGCGTCGTGAGTCCGGCCACGAGTTTGCGCGTCGCCGCCAGCGAGGCCGAGGCGACTTGTGCCAGACCATCGGGTCCGAGCAGCGACAGGTAGATCGTTGCCGCCGTCACCAGCAGGCCCTGGTTGGTGCAGATGTTGGACTTGGCCTTGGCGCGGCGGATGTGCTGCTCACGCGCCTGCAGGGTCAGCGTGTAGCCGGGTTTGCCTTCCAGATCGACGGTGCGGCCGACGATGCGGCCCGGCATCTCGCGCACGAAGTTCATGCGCGTGGTCAGAAAGCCGAAGTACGGTCCGCCGGATGACAGCGGCACGCCGAGCGGCTGGCCGTCGCCGCAGACGATGTCGGCGCCCTTCTCGCCCCACTGTCCCGGCGCCTTGAGCACGGCCAGCGAGGTCGGGTTGACCACCGCGACCACCAGCGCGCCCTGCGCCTGCGCCCAGTCGGTGATCGCATCGACGTCTTCGAGCACGCCGAAGAAGTTCGGCTGCTGGATCACCACCGCGGTCGGCTTCTGGCCGTCGTAGGCGCGCAGGGCATCGAGCGCGGTCTGGCCGGTGGCGGTGTCGTAGGCGACCGGCTGCAGCTGCACGCCCTGAGCCGGCGTGGTGGCGGCGACGACGTCGCGGTACAGCGGGTGGACGGCCGTGGGCATCAGCATCAGGCCGGAGCCGTTGGTCTTGTTGGCGCGCAGCGCCATCAGCAAGGCCTCGGCCAGCGCCGAGCCGCCGTCGTACATCGAGGCGTTGGCGACCTCCATGCCGGTCAGGCCGCAGATCATCGTCTGGTATTCGTAGAGCAGCTGCAGCGTGCCCTGGCTCGCTTCGGCCTGGTACGGCGTATACGCCGAGTAGAACTCGCCGCGCGTGGTGATCTCCCACACTGCCGCCGGGATGTGGTGCTCGTAAGCACCGGCGCCGATGAAGTTGAGCGCGAACGCGTCCTGCTGCGCGCGCTGCTGCATCAGCTGGCTGATCGCCAGCTCGCTGAGGCCCTCCGGCACGTCCTTGAGCGCGCCGCAGCGCAGCGCCTGCGGAATTTCGTCGAACAAGGCATCGATGCTCGGCGCGCCGATCGCGGCGAGCATGTCCTTGATGTCGGTTTCGGTATGCGGAATGAACGGCATGAAAAATCCGGCAATGCAGACGGCGGCGGCGCCAGCGGCGCGCCGGCCTGCTTACAGTGTCTTCAGGAAGGCTTCGTAAGCGGCCGCGTCGAGCAGCCCGGCCAGCGCGCCGGCATCGGCCGGCTTCATCTTCCACAGCCAGCCTTCGCCATACGGATCGCTGTTGAGGATTTCCGGGCTGTTGCCGAGCTGGGTGTTGACCTCGGTGACCTCGCCCTCGATCGGCGCGTAGACATCGCTGGCCGCCTTGACCGATTCCACCACCGCGCAGGCCTCGTCCTTGGCCAGCTTGCGGCCGGCGGCGGGCACGTCGACGAACACCAGATCGCCGAGCGAGGCCTGCGCGTAATCGGTGATGCCGATAGTGATCGTGCCGTCGGCTTCCGCGCGCAGCCACTCGTGGGTCTTGATGTACTTCAGCTCGGCCGGTACCTGGCTCATCGGATCACTCCATCAAATCGTTATTGTGGGAAAGCAAAAAACGTCTAGCGGTACTGCGCTACGACCGACGCTCTATCGATGCACGCCCCGCCAACAAGCCGGTGACGCTGATGTCCTCATCTAGCTGCGGCCAGTGAATGCCCTGACCGTCACCCAGCAGCTCAAAATCCTCGCGCGCCGATACCGATGCGCTGGCGAGGCGTGGAAACCACGCCAGTGGCACCGACAGCGTGCGGCCGTCGCTCAGCGCCACGATCAGCTCATCTTCGGTGCACCGAACACCGTAGGCCTTCGGTTCAATCTGCAGCGCCAAAGAACTCATCCCATGCCTCCGAGAAAGCCACTGCATGATCCTGCACCAAACGCGTCAACCGGCTCAGCTCCGCGGCCGAAAACCCCGTGCTAGACGCCAACGCCACGGGTCTGAGCCAGAATTTTGCCAAGGCGCGCTCACGCTGCACATGGATGTGCGCCGGCTCGCCGTTCTCATTTGAGAAGAAAAAGAAGCGATACGGCCCCAAGCGCAGAACAGTCGGCACGAGGTGCGCGCCTCAAACCAGAATCTTGCCGTGCCGCACGAACGGCGGCTTGACGACGCGCGCCGCGACCCATTGTCCGCGGATCTCGACTTCGCAGCGGCCGTCCGCAGCCGCGCCGACGCGTGCCAGTGCGATCGACTGCTTCATCGTCGGCGCAAAACCGCCGCTGGTGGTCTCGCCTTCGGCGCCGTTCTCGAAACGCACCTTCATGTGCGCGCGCATGATGCCGCGGCCTTCCAGCAGCAGGCCGACGAACTTGCGCGGGCTGGCGCCGCGTGCATTCTGCAGTGCGGTGCGGCCGATGAAATCGCGCTCCGACGGCTCCCAAGCGACGGTCCAGCCCAGGCCCGATTCGAGCGGATGCACGGACTCGTCCATGTCCTGTCCATACAGGTTCATGCCGGCTTCCAGGCGCAGCGTGTCGCGCGCGCCGAGGCCGCAGGGCTTGACGCCGGCTTCCAGCAGTTCTTCCCACAGCATCACCAGCGCGGCGTGCGGCAGCATCAGCTCGAAGCCGTCCTCGCCGGTGTAGCCGGTGCGGGCGACGAACACATCGCCGTGCCAGGCCGCGTGGAAATTGCCGAGCGCGGCGGCAGCATCCTGCAGCGCGTCCGGCAGCAGCGGCAGCACGCGCTCGCGCGCCTGCGGCCCCTGCACGGCGAGGATGCCCAGATCGTCGCGATGGCGGACCTCGACGTCATAGGGTGCTGCCTGCTCGCGCAGCCAGGCCAGATCCTTGTCGGTGGTGCCGGCGTTGACCACCAGCCGGTAATGCGTGTCGTCGAGGAAGTAGCAGATGAGGTCGTCGATGACGCCGCCGTCCTCGCGCAGCAGGCAGCTGTACAGCGCCTTGCCGGGAACCTTGAGCTTGGCAACATCGTTGGCCAGCAGCTTGCGCAGGAACTCCTGCGCGCGGCTGCCGGACAGGTCGACCGCCGACATATGCGCCACGTCGAACATGCCGGCGGCGCTGCGCACCGCGTGGTGTTCGTCCAGCTGCGAGGCGTACTGGATCGGCATGTCCCAGCCGGCGAAGTCGACCAGCTTGGCGCCGAGGCGGACGTGTTCAGCGTGCAGCGCTGTTTTCTTGAGCATGCGGTTCCCGCGCAATCGATTGAGATGCGAAAACCGCCCCTCTGTCCTTGGACCTGAAAGTTCGAAAAACGCGAGGAGCGTTTTCTGCCTCGTCGGTGGCCGGCCCCACCATCACGGGGCTGACGCTCTCCAGAGTTGTACTGCTGCACCGCGCTCCGTTTGCCTGAGCGATTCCGGGCGGTTTGCGCCTTCGGCGTCCCACTGAAGGGATCTCTCGCGCGGTGCTGATGCGCTGCATCATAACCAGCGCGCCGGAGGCTGGCGAGGCTTGCGCGGATGCGTGGTTTCTGCCAGCCGGAGCTATGCGCCGATCGCCCGCCGCACCAGGCTGCGTTTCAGCGGCCCGGCGGCATTGACGGCGGCGATGCCCAGCCCGCGCAGCGATTCGCCGCCCGGCAGCGGCAGGCTGAAAGCGCGATACAGGCCGTCTGTCACTGCGATCATGTCCAGCACCTCGGCACGACGGGCGCGCTCGTAGCGCTTGAGCACGCGGTGGCCGCCGATGTCGCGGCGTTGCTGGCGCGCCTCGACCAGCGTGGCGATCAAGGCCTCGATGTCGGCCAGCCCCAGGTTGACGCCCTGCCCAGCCAGCGGATGGACGACGTGGGCGGCATCGCCCACCAGCACCGCGCGCGCCGCCACATAGGTTTCGGCGTGCTGCACCGACAGCGGGAACTGCACGCGGCGCGTGCAGGCGCTGATCTGGCCCAGCGCATGCTGGCTGACCTCGCCCAAGGTGCGGCAGAAATCCTCGTCATCGAGCATCAGCAATGCCTCGGCCTGCGTCGACGACCAGACGATCGACGAGCGCCCGTCGGCCAGCGGCAGGAAAGCCAGCGGCCCGGTCGGCAGAAAGCGCTGCAAGGCGGTCTGCCGGTGCGGCTTCTCGGTGGCGACATGGCAGACCACCGCGGTCTGCGCGTAGACGCCGGCCTCGGTCTCGATACCGAGCTGCGCGCGCAGCGCCGAATCGCGGCCTTCGGCGACGATCAGCAGCCCGGCGTCCAGCGTGCTGCCGTCATCGAGTTGCAGGCGCACGCCGCGGTCATCGCCCGTCAGCCTGCGCACCGCACAGCCGCTGTGCGCGACGCCGGACGGCAGCGCCTGCCACAGCGCCTGCGCCAGCACGCGGCTCTCGACGATGCTGCCGAGCTGCGCCGCGCGGACCTCGGCGGCGTCGAAGACCAGCGCCTGTTCGGCACTGCGCTCCCAGACGCGCATCGCCTGATACGGGCTGTCGCGGACCGCGCGCACCGCGTTCCACACGCCGAGCGCGTCGAGGAAGCGGATGCAGCCGGGTGCCAGCGCATAAACGCGCAGGTCGTAGTCGTCGGCGCTGCCGTCGATCTGCGGCGGCGCGGTGCGCTCGATCAGCCGCACCTCGAAACCCTGGCGCGACAGACCCAGCGCCGCAGCGGCGCCGACCAGGCCGCCACCGACGATCGCGATCTCGCAACGGCCGCCCAGGCTCATGTTCAAGCGCCCCGCGCCAGTTTCGGCGCGCCGCGGCCCAGGCCGAGGTTCTGCCACATCACCGCGGACTTGGCCGGCGGCGTCAGGTCCAGCGCCAGCAGGCCGAGATGGCGCAGGCGGCGCAGGCCGGGAATGCGGTTGGAGAACAGCCGTACCAGATGATCGGTGAAGCCGGCGACGCGCTCGCGGTCGTCGCGACGGCGTACCGCGTACTCACTGAGCAGCGAGGCCGCGCCGCAGTCGCGGTCGGCGTCGCCGGCCACCTCCTCCAGCAGTTCGATCGCCGCGGCGACATCGCGCAAGCCGAGATTGAAACCTTGCGCGGCGACCGGATGCAGGGTCTGCGCGGCATTGCCGATGAACAGCACGCGCGGCGCGGCCAGCTCATCGCTGAGCACGCGCGCCAGCGGATATGCCTGCCGGCGGCCCAGCTCGCGGAACTCGCCGAGCCGTTCGCCGAACGCGGCCTCGGCCTGCGCGAGGAAGCGCTGATCGTCCCAGCCCATGCGGCCGTCGAGCGCCGTGGCCGGCGTGGTCCACACCAGCGAGCAGGTCCGCGGATCATCGGCCTTGGGCAGCAGCGCGATCGGCCCGTCGGGCGTGAAGCGCTCGTAGGCGCAGCCGCGATGCGGGCGCTGCGTGCGTACGGCGGTGACGATGGCGGACTGCTCGTAGTCGCGGCGCGCGGCGCCGATGCCGAGCAGCTCGCGCACGCGCGAGCCGGCGCCGTCGGCGGCGATCAGCAGCCGCGCCTGCAGCACGCGGCCGTCGGCCAGTGTCAGTTGCGCCCCGGCGTCACCGGTATCGAGCGCTTCCAGGCGGGCCGGGCAGAACAGCGCCGTCTGGCCGAGTTCCAGCATGCGCTGCCACAAGGTCTGGCCGAGCGCGCGCAGCGGCACGTTGTGGCCGAGCGCGTCGAGCCCGGCCTCGTCCGCACTGAAGCGCGCGACACCAAAGCGGCCCTGCTCGGAAATATGCGTGGAAGTGATCGGTGCGGCATCGCGCGCCAGCGCCTCCCAGACGCCGAGCGCGGTGAAGATGCGCCGGCTGGCGTGGTTGATGGCGATGCAGCGCTCGTCCCAGCTCGGCGCGCTGGCCGGCGGCTCGGCCGCCTCGATCAGCGCGACACGCAGTCCGCTCGGCGCCAGGCCGACGGCGAGGCTGGCGCCGACCAAACCGCCGCCGATGATGGCGATGTCGTGAATGTCTGAATTCATATACCGGAATTGAAGGGCGCGCTTGCATCTCCCTCTCCCCGCTTGCGGGGAGAGGGTTGGGGAGAGGGGCGCACCGAAGGCGCCTGTGCGCTTGCAGGCCATCCCTCATCCGCCCTTCGGGCACCTTCTCCCCGCAAGCAGGGAGAAGGGAACGCAGAGGGCTGGCTGTCAATATGGGCGCTACTCATTCCAAAGTTATTTCTGACAGAAACCTCTACGCCGCCATCAACTTCTCGATCTCGCCGATCTCTTTGGGCACGCCGCCGGTCAGCACCTGCGGCCCCTGCTCGGTGACAACCACGTCGTCCTCGATGCGGATGCCGATGCCCCAGTACTTCTCCGGCACGCCCTTGCTGCCGGGCGCGATGTACAGGCCCGGCTCGACCGTCATCACCATGCCGGGCTCGAACCTGCGGTAGGCGCCGTCGAGCTTGTAACGGCCGACGTCATGCACGTCCATGCCGAGCCAGTGGCCGGTGCCGTGCATGTAGAACTGGCGGTGCTTGCCCTCGCGGATCAGGGTCTTGACGTCGCCCTTGAGCAGGCCGAGCTCGACCATGCCCTCGGTGAGAATTCGGGTGGCGACCTCATGCGGCTTGCCGACCGATTCGCCGGCCTTGAGTGTCTTGATCGCGGCCTTGTTGGCGGCCAGCACCACTTCGTAGACCGCGCGCTGCGCCGCGCTGAACTTGCCGCTGACCGGATAGCTGCGGGTGATGTCGGCGGTGTAGCCCTCCAGCTCGCCGCCGGCGTCGATCAGCACCAGGTCGCCGTCGCGGAGCACGTCGCGGTTCTCGACGTAATGCAGGATGCAGCCGTTGGCGCCGCTGCCGATGATCGAGCCGTAGCCCGGCTCCATGTCGTGCTTGGCGAAGTGGTATTCGATCTCCGCGCCGAGCTGCCATTCGCGCACGCCGGCCTTCGACGCGCGCATGGCGATGCAATGCGCCTCGGCGCTGATCTGGCAGGCGCGCGCCATGATCTTCAGTTCGGCCGGCGACTTGCGCAGGCGCATCTCGTGCAGGCTGGTTTCCAGCGCGACGAAGTCGGTCGGCGCGGCGGCACCGCGGCGCGAGACTTCGCGGATCTCGCGGACCACGGCGGCGATCTTCGTGTCCCAGTCCAGGTGCTCGCCCATCGAGTAATGCACGTGCTTGCGGCCGGCGACGAGTTGATGCAGCTGCTCCTCGAAGTCATCGATGCTGAACGCCTCGTCGGCGCCGTAGTCGCGCACCGCGCCTTCCGGGCCGGCGCGGCGGCCGTCCCAGATCTCGCGCTCGGGGTTTCGGTCGCGGACGAACAGCACGTACTCGGACTTGTGGCCGTCGACCTTGCGGCCCGGCACCAGCACCGCCACCGCGTCCGGTTCGAGGAAGCCGGTCAGATAGCGGAAGTCGCTGTCCTGGCGGAACTTGTAATGCGTGTCGCGGGCGCGGATCACCTCGCGCGCCGACGGGATGATCGCCACGCCGTCGCGGCCGATCAGCTTCATCAGCTGCGTGCGGCGGGTGGCAGGTTCCTGCAGGGCTTTCTTGCTCATGGCAGCTCAGTGCAGATGCGTGGATTCGGCGGGGTCCAGCGTCGGCCGCGGGTGCAGCTCCATGAACAGCAGCTGCGCGCCGACGCGGACGTATTCGACCAGCTCGGCGTAGGCCGTCTCCTCGATGTTCGGGTCTTCCTCGTCGCCGACCGCGGCCTGCGTGAACTCGCTGAAGTCGCGGATGATCTCGCGCGCCTCGTCGGAAAGGTTCTTGAGGTCGAGATTGGGACGGCTGGCGAGGCCGAACAGGAAGCCCTCGCACCAGGCCACCAGCGCACGCACGCGCGGCACCAGCGCGGTGTCGTCGTCCGGCAGCAACAGCGCGAACACCATCTCGCTGTCGCGCAGCGAATCTAGCGTTTCGCCGCGCAGCGCCGTCAGCGTGCGCCGGGTTTCGGCGTCGCTGGGCAGCGTGGACTCACCCGGATCGACCAGCGACATCGGCTCGATATCGTCCGGCTTGGCCACACAAAGCGCGCCGCACAGCGTGCCGTGGAACGCGGAAGCAGCATCCGCATAGCCGATGCGCGACAGCGCCTCGACCAGGGTCTCGTAAGCGATGGAATCTGACATGCGGGCATTATAGGCGTCGTACCCCGTCGCCAGATTGAGGACTTGTCTTGAGCACATTGCTGGACCTGCCCGGCATCACGCTGCCGATCATCCAGGCACCGATGGCCGGCTCGCAGAAAAGCGCGCTGGCGCTCGCCGTCGGCAGCGCCGGCGGCCTCGGCTCCCTGCCCTGCGCGATGCTCGACGGCGAGACGATACGCCGCGAGATCGCCGTCCTCCAGGCACAGCGGCGCCCGTACAACCTCAACTTCTTCTGCCACACACCGCCGGCACCCGACCGCGAGGGCGAAGCTCGCTGGCGTGCACGGCTGGCGCCGTACGCGGCCGAGCTGGGTGTCGAGGCACAGGCCGCGTCCCAGGCGCCGGCCCGCGCACCGTTCAGCGCCGAAATCGCCGACGTGGTCGAAGCCTTCCGCCCCGCCGTCGTCAGCTTCCACTTCGGCCTGCCGGAGCCGGCACTGCTGGCTCGCGTCAGGCAATGGGGCGCGCGGGTGCTGGCCTCCGCCACCACCGTCGACGAGGCCCGCTGGCTCGCCGCACGCGGCGTCGACGCGGTGATCGCGCAGGGCCTGGAAGCCGGCGGCCATCGCGGCCATTTCCTGTCCGACGATCTGACGCGGCAGTCCGGACTGTTCGCGCTGCTGCCGCAGATCGTCGCCGCCGTCGAGGTGCCGGTGATCGCCGCCGGCGGCATCGCAGACGCGCGCGGCGTGCGTGCCGCGCTCGCACTCGGCGCCGTCGCCGCACAGATCGGCAGCGCCTACCTGCTGTGCCCGGAAGCCGAAACCAGCGCCGTCCACCGCCAGGCTTTGCGCAGCGAGGCGGCCAGACACACCGCAATCACCACCCTGTTCAGCGGCCGCCCGGCACGCGGCATCGTCAACCGGCTGATGCGCGAACTCGGTCCGCTCAGTGCCGACGCGCCCGCCTTCCCGCTCGCCAGCGCCGCACTCGCGCCGCTGCGCGCCGCCGCCGAAGCGCGCGGCAGCGGCGACTTCTCGCCGCTGTGGTGCGGCCAGCATCCGCCCCGTACGGCACTGCCGGCCGCCGCGCTGACGCGGCAGCTGGCGGCCGCCTGAGGCGATGCAGGACTCGCTGTTCGGCGACGACGACACGCCGCCGCCGCCCGCGCCACAAAAACCGGCCCGCAAGGCGACGCCCAGCAAGGGCGTCGAAAGCGCCGCGCCCGACGCCTCGCTCCCGCGCTTGCGCGAGGCGCTGCCCAGCCGGCTTCGTCTGGGGACTTCGTCATGGAGTTACCCGGGCTGGATCGGTAGCGTGTGGGCACAGGAATACGCGCCGGCCAAGCTTTCCAAACAGGGCTTGCCGGCATATGCGCGGCATCCGCTGCTGCGCACGGTCAGCCTCGACCGCGCGTTCTACCAGCCGCTCAGCGCCGAGCAATACGCCGCGTATGCGCGGCAGGTGCCGGACGACTTCCGCTTCGTCGTCAAGGCGCCAAGCCGCGTCGCCGACGCGCTGCTGCGCGACGAGGACGGCCGCGGGCTGCAGGACAATCCGATGTTCCTGAATCCCGAGCTCGCACGACTGAGTTTTGCCGAGCCGGCGCTGGAAGGTCTGGGCACCCGGCTCGGCGCGCTGGTGTTCCAGCTGAGCCCCGTACCGGATGCGCTGCTGCACGACATGCCGGCGCTGATCGCGCGGATCGGCGCGATGCTGCGTGCGCTGCCCAGCCTGCGCGCCGCCGCAGACGCGGTCGTCGCCGTCGAAGTGCGCAATCCGCAATTTCTGACGCGCGATTTCGCGGCGATGCTCAAGGCCTGCGGCGCCACCTACTGCCTGGGCCTGCACGCCAAGATGCCGGCGATCGAGGAGCAGCTGCCGGTCCTGCGCGCGCTGTGGCCGGGGCCGCTGGTCTGCCGCTGGAACCTGCATCGCAAGCACGGCGCCTATGGCTACGAAGACGCCAAGCGGCTCTATGGCGACTTCAATGCGCTGGTCGACCCCGATCCGCAAACACGGGCGACGCTGGCGCGCGTGATCCGCGGCACCACGGCCGCCGGCTATCCGGCGTATGTCACGCTGGGCAACAAGGCAGAAGGCTCGGCGCCGCTTTCCGTGGTCGAGCTGGCACGGGCGGTCGTCGTTCGCCCGCTTGCGACTTAGGGATTCGCGGCTCAGGTCTTCAGGGTCTACACAGGCTGGGAAGCGTGCGGTCTGTGGCACGGCTGCTTCTTTACTCCCGGGCCATCTCCATCACCGGCTCAATCTTGCCTGTCGTCTCCATCGACGGCTCACATCCCTCAGCCGCGCCATGCTGATGACGCCCATCACCAACAGGAACCACCCGCCTAGGCTGCCGCCACCTTGATCCTTGTCTGCATCAAGGATTTCAACACTCGCCTGTGATCGATCCCCTGTCGTGGCGCCGTCGGACAGCACCTGCAGATTCAGCGTGTACGACCTGCTCGGGACCACGGCCCCATCACTCAGCACAGAAAATTGCAGAGTCCTGCTGATTTCGCCGGGCAGGAATGACAAGGTTCCGCTTGCAGGGTAAAGCCCAGGACCTGCGCCTGTCACAGTGAAGGCAAGATCGACGCTACCGCGGCTGCCGCCGGCGCGGTCTACCGTAATCGTCAAGATGGGCGACGACTCACTGACCTCGTAGCGGTCCTTCCCGAAACTGAACGCACCCGCAGATTCGTCCACGTCGGGGGGCGCGCCTGAGTCATCGTCAACGATGCTGATCGTCGCTGAGTCCCTGAGCAGGGCAACGCCGTCGGCGGAAAGCTTCACGCTAAATGTCTCCGTGGGCTCCGCCCGAGGGTCGTCGATGATGGGAACCGATATGCTCTGGCTGGTGACGCCATCCTCGAAAAGCAGCGTATGGCTACTATTTTGATAGTCATCAGGCGCCGTGGCAGTTCCGGAGACGGTGGCATACGAGGCGCTGATCCTTCCGCTGCTGCCGCCGGTTCGGATAATGGTGACAATCGCCACGCCCGCGGATTCGTTGACGCTATAGCCGGCCTGACTCAGGCCCAGGGAGCCTGACACGCCGGGCTCCGATCCTGGCCCATTCGGAGCATCGTCATCGACGATCTTGATCGTGGCGGAACTCTGGCCAGCAATGACGGCACCGCCTGTCGGCGACGAGAGCTGCACGCTGAAGGTCTCCTCATCTTCATGCAGCGCATCATTGGCGATCGGCACGGAAAAACTTTGACTGCCGACCCCAGCGGCGAAGTGCAAGCTGCCGCTGGTGGAGATGAAATCGTCCGGCGCAACGGCATTGCCAGGCACGGTGGCGTAATTGACGCCGACGTCGCCGTCGCTACCGTCAATACGCTCGACAGTGATGGTCAGCGAGCCCGCCGATTCGCTTACTTCGTAAGATGCACCGCCAAATTGAAACCCGCCGTTCCGGGACGCTCCCACCGTGTCATCCTGGAACATTCGGGCATAGACAGCGTGCCGATCGATTTCGCCGTCGGAATCGGTGTCGAAACCCAGCCCCCATACCACGACGAAATTCCCGACCTCATTCATCGCCACCTGAGGCGGCCCGGATATTTGGCCTTGCGCTTGCGGACCGCTCACTGAAAACGAATCCCCACGCGGGGTGCCGTCTGGCGCAAAACGACGGACGAAGATGTCGTCGCCAAATGCCCAGACGACGACCATGTTTCCGGCCCTGTCTGCAGCAATATCGGGCTGAAGCGATATGCTTGCAGCGGGCGGCCCGATGGCCAATTCGTCGCTCAGAAGCAGGCCCGTAGCCCCGTAGCGACGCATCAACAACTGGTAGCCTGCCATCGGATCGAATTCACCACCGGACCAGCAGATCGTGAAATCCGCATTCGCCTTGGAGACGATTCCAGGCGTAGCCCGGCTGATGATGTTCAAAGGGTTTGCGAACTGCGCGACTTCTATCTCCAGCCCGTTGGGCGATCCGTCGGCGCCAAACCGCTGGGCCAGAAGACGGTCAGTAAGGCCGTTCTCGTAGAACTGGGATTGCACCCAGCTCACGACAAAACTGTCGTCCTCATTCAGAGCGGCGCGACCCATTTGATGCGTTCCCGGCGCCGTGCCATCTACGACATCGATCGGCGACTCC
>CBINNP010000026.1:0-22045 GCA_966252075.1 uncultured Solimonas sp. | reverse complement strand
CGCTCGGAAGTCGTCGAGGGCGTGATCGTGGAAAAGGGTGCGGTGCTGTCGATGGGCGTGTTCATCGGCCAGTCGACGCCGATCTACGACCGCGAGGCCGATACCATCTCCTACGGCCGCGTGCCGGCCGGTGCGGTGGTCGTCGCCGGCAGCTTGCCCAAGGGCGGCAAGTACAACCTGAACTGCGCAGTGATCGTCAAGCGTGTCGACACGCAGACGCGGCAGAAGGTCGGCATCAACGCGCTGCTGCGCGACCTGTAAAAGCTCAGCTCGGCGGCTGGCCGGTCGGCGGCACGACCGGCTTGGCCGCCGGCACCGCCTGGTCGGGATCGACCTCGCCGATGCGCAGGTAACGCGTCGCCAGCTGGATCTCGCGCAGGAAGCACAGCAGGCCGCCGATCAACGAGCTGATCGACAGGATGAACAGGCCGGCAACCACGGTCGACAGGTTCCAGCGCGAAAACGCGCCGACGAACAGCACGACGATCACGCTGCTGATGAACAGCGCGCAGCCGATGCAGAAGGTGATCGCGCGGCTGGTCAAGCGTGCGCGGCGCGCCAGCTGTTCCAGGCCCTTGCGCACGGCGACGACGCGTCCCGGTGCCGCCAGCGGAATCTCGCCCTCCAGTTTGCGCGCGTGATCGACGATCCGCGCCAGGCGGCTGGTCAGCACGCCAAGCATCGCCCCGACACCGCCGAGCAAGAACACCGGCGCGACGGCGACCTGGATGGTGTGCGCAATGGCGGCGACCTGCGTTTCGTTTTCCACGGGGGCTCCTGTGCTCGCCCGCGCATTATCGTCACACACCGCCGCAACGGCACGCCCGCAGGCGGGCCGATAGAATGGCGCCCCTGTCCGCCCCACCCCATGCTGCCCCAACACGACCGAGTTGACGATGGCCGACGATGCCCCCCCGCTTGCCGTACTCGATCTGACCTGCGCGCTGATCGCGCGCCGCTCGCTGACGCCGGATGACGCCGGCTGCTGCGAGCTGATCGGCGAACGTCTCGCCAGACTCGGCTTCACGCTGGAATGGATCAACGCCGGCGGCGTCACCAACCTGTGGGCGACGCTCGGCAGCGGCGCACCGCTGACGATCCTCGCCGGCCACACCGACATCGTGCCGCCGGGCCCGCGCGAGCAGTGGGCCAGCGATCCCTTCGTGCCGGAAATCCGCGACGGCGTCCTCTACGGCCGCGGCGCCGCCGACATGAAGTCGGGGCTGGCGGCGATGGTGGTCGCGGTCGAGCGGCTGCTGGCTGCACGTGCCGCCCCTCACCCCACCGCCGGCTCTGCCGGCGGTTCCACCCTCGCCCCGCCTGGCGGGGCGAGGGACAGCGGCCAGCAGCCTGCGGCTGCCGTGTCATATCCCGGCACGCTGGCCTTCCTGATCACCAGCGACGAGGAAGGCGCGGCCCGGCATGGCACGCGGCATGTCGTCGATGTGCTCAAGGCGCGCGGCCTCAAGCCGGACTACGCGATCGTCGGCGAGGCCACCGGCGCCGACCAGCTCGGTGACCGCATCACCATTGGTCGCCGCGGCTCGCTCGGCTGCAATCTGCGCGTGCTCGGCAAGCAGGGCCACGTGGCCTATCCGGACAAGGCCGACAACCCGATTCATCGTCTGGCGCCGGCGCTCGCCGAGCTCTGCGCGACGCGCTGGGACGAGGGCAACGCGCATTTCCCGCCGACCTCGTTCCAGGTCTCGAATCTCAACAGCGGCACCGGCGCCAACAACGTCGTCCCAGGTCACGCCGACCTGATCTTCAACTTCCGCTTCTGCACCGAATCGACCGCCGAGGATCTGCAGTCGCGCGTCACCGCCGTGCTCGACCGCCACGGTCTGCGCTACGAGGCCGACTGGTGGCTCAGCGGCGAGCCCTTCCTGACCGGCCCGGGCGCGCTGATCGAGGCCGCGCGCGCGGCGATCGCCGACATCACCGGCCTGGACCCGCTGCTGTTCACCGGCGGCGGCACCTCGGACGCGCGCTTCCTGTCGCCCTGGGGTGCACAGACGGTCGAGATCGGCCCGGTCAACGACAGCATCCACAAGATCAACGAGCACGTGCGGGTCGCCGACCTCGATCGTCTCAGCCGCATCTACCAGAGCGTGCTGGAGCGGCTGGGCTGAGCCCCGCTGAGTTCTACGGGCTCGCGCTGCGGTTGGGATGTCCGTAGCGCTTGAGCACCGCGCGCACCAGTGACGGCACCCAGCGCTGCAGGTAGATCGTGATGCGCTCGCGGCCCAGATAGATCTCGTCGCGGTTGCGCTCGACCGCACGCCAGATGATGTCGGCGCAGCGCTGCGGGTCCATGCCGCGCAACTGGCCGCGGTCCATCTTGCCGTAGACGCTGCCGTCGCCGAGCACCGCATGGGTCGAGAACGGCGTGCGGATGTAGCCGGGGCAGACCGTCGTGAAGCCGACACCATCGCCTGCCAGTTCGGCACGTGCGGCGTCGATGAAACCGTGCAGCGCGTGCTTGGCGGCCGAGTAACCGCTGCGCTGCGGCGCGCCGATCTTGCCGACCACGCTGCTGATCGTCAGCACATGGCCGCGACCGCGCGCCTGCATGCCCGGCAGCATGGCCTTGCTCAAGGCCAGCGGCGCGAAAAAGTCCAGCTCGAACAACTGCCGGTACACCGTCATCCCGGTCTCGATCACCGTACTGCGATGCGAGATGCCGGCGTTGTTGACCAGCACGTCGATCGTGCCGAAGTGCGATTCAGCCTCGCGCAGCGCCGCGGCCGGATCGAAGTCGAGCAAGTCCAGCGGCAGCACCGCGACCTGCGCCGGCTCGGCGCAGGCGGCACGCACCCGCTCCAGCTCGGCCGCGCGCCGCGCCGACAGCACCAGGCGCGCGCCACGGCGGCTCGCGCTCAGCGCCAGCGCTTCGCCCAGTCCGCTCGACGCGCCGGTGATCCAGATGCATCGCCCCTTGAGATCCGTCATCGAGCCGCTCCATCCAACATCACGCTACGCAAACGAAAACGCCCGCGGCATGCGCCGCGGGCGTCGACAGCACGACGACAGCGACGGTCGCGGACCGCCGCCTGAGACCGATCAGCTCAGCGAAGCCTGATAGATGCCTTCGATGGCCTCGTCCAGCGCCTTGTTGAACTCGTCGTCCGACATCTGCGCGGTCAGGCCTTCGGTCAGCGCGCGGCTGAAGCTGGCAATCACGCCCTTGTTCTTGGCAAGGATGACGTTGGAATCGGCGCGCGAGTAACCGCCCGACAGGGCGACCACGCGAACCACCTTCGGATGCTTGACCAGCGCATCGAATTTTCCGGCCACTTCCGGCAGGGTCAGCTTGAGCATGACCGAGACGCCGTCCGGCAGCGCGTCGAGGCGCTTGAGGAAACCTTCCACCAGCAGATCTTCGATCTTCGCCTTGTCCGGCGACTTGATCGAAACTTCCGGCTCGATGATCGGCATCAGGCCGGCATTGAAAATCTGCTGGCCGACCTCGAACTGCTGATCGAGGATCGCGTCGATGCCCTTCTGATTGGCCTCGTCGATCACCGAACGCATCTTGGTGCCGAAAATACCCTTGTCGCGCGCGCGCTTGAGCAGCTCGTCCAGGCCGCTGATCGGCTTCATCAGCTGCACGCCGTCGGCGGACGCGGCGAGGCCCTTGTCCACCTTCAGAAACGGCACCACGCCCTTCTTCTTCCACAGGTAGTCGGCGGCGGGCAGGCCGTCGAATTGGCGATCCATGGTCATCTCGAACAGGATGGCGCCGAGCACGCGCTGCCCCGTGAATGCCGGGCTGGTGACGATCCGGGCGCGCATGGCATGCACCAGATCGAACATCTGCGCTTCACCGCTGTACGCCGACTCGTCGACGCCGTAGAGCTTGAGCGCCTTCGGCGTGCTGCCACCGCTCTGATCCAGCGCGGCGATGAAGCCCTGGCCCTTGGCGACTTTGGCCAGTTGTTCCTGATTCATTCATGCACTCCTGATAACTGCGATTTTGAGCGGAAATTTGGCGCGGCGATGGTAGCAGGATGCAGGTCGCGAATACACGACCGCGCACAGCGCTTTCCGGTAAAATCCGCGCCCTGGAGAGATGGCAGAGTGGTCGATTGCGGCGGTCTTGAAAACCGCTGAACCGCAAGGTTCCGGGGGTTCGAATCCCTCTCTCTCCGCCACTCCCTTGCTGCCTGACGCCTCGTAAGGCCGCAATCCGGCAGCTAACCGTGCGCGCACCCTGCCTGCAGACGCCGGCCGAGTCTGAGCGGCGGATGCTTAACCCGCTTTGAATCGCCGGCGAGCCTTGGTTGCGCCGCCCGGCGGCTTGAACGAATCCAAGCGACACGAGTCTGCAGATGTCCATGATCCGACAATATCTGCCCGTCTGGGCACAGGACTGGCTGGGGACGATCCTGCCCGGCCTGCATATCCTGCTGATCCTGATTGCCGCGTGGCTGCTGCGCGTATTGGTGCGACGCGTGATCCGGCGCGCGCATGCGCGCTACAACCTGCCGGCGGAGATACTGGTCGGCAGTCGCCGCATCACCGCTTTCCTGATCTATGTGGCGGCGGCGCTGCTGATTCTGGAGCGTCTGGGCGTGTCCGGCGCGGTGCTGTGGACGGCCTTCACCGGCTTCGCGGCGGTGGCCGCGGTGGCTTTCTTCGCCGCCTGGAGCGTGTTGTCGAACATTTTCTGCACGCTGCTGATCGCCACCACGCGGCCGTTCCGGCTGTACGACCGCATCGAACTGCTCGACAGCGGCGACAAGCTCGGCCTGCGCGGGCGCGTGATCGACATCAACCTGATCTACACGACGCTGGAAGAAACCCACGAGGACCAGAGCGTCACCGTGCTGCAGGTGCCGAACAGCCTGTTTTTCCAGCGCGTCACCCGGCGCTGGCGCTAGCAGCCGTCAATCCGCATTCGGATCGCGGATCACCGCGGCGACGGCGCGCCGCATCACGCGCACCAGGGCATCGCGATCCAGCTCGGGCTGCAGCAGCAAGCGGTGCGCCAGGCCGTTGAACATGGCGACGATGATCTCGACCTGGCCGTCGAGATCGCGCTCGTCGATCGTGCCGGGCCGCTGCGCCAGCCGCAGGGTCTCCTTGAACTGCGTGCGCACCACGCGATCGGCGTTCTGCAGCATCGCCAGCATCTTGTCGTTGCGGGCCGCCTCGGCCAGGGATTCTATTTTCAGCGCGTAGTCACGCTCGGTCTTGCATAAACCCTGGTCGACTTCCGCCACCAGGGTCGCGTAGACATCGCCGGATCGCCGCATGGCGTCCATCCGCTCGGTCGCCTCCGCGATACCCCGCTCGAAGATGCCCGCGATGATCGCGTCCTTGTTCTCGAAGTAATGATAGATATGACCGACGCTCATCCCGGCGGTCTTCGACAACTCCGCCATGCTGGTGGCGTGGAAGCCGTTCTTGCGGAAACAGTCCTGCGCCGCATCGAGAATCTGCTGCCGACGCCTCTCGCTGCGGTCCGCTTCCACGGGCTTCTGACTCATGCCGCTGCGCCTCCTGATCGTGGCGACGAGTTTGCTGTGCGCCGGCGGCGACCACTATCGCCATCGATGTTGTCTTGCCGGCTGCCGATGCATAGACTGAACGATCATTCTAATTTTTGGAACCCGGATCTGTCCTGTTCGAGCTGCTGCGCTGCGACCCGCACGCCTCGTCCGGTCTTCCTACCCTGCGGTCGCAAAAGGCTTTTGTGCATGTCGCTGACCACCGCCTCGCGGACCCTCACCCTGCTGCCGCTGCTCGCGCTGATCATCGTCGCCGGCTGCGGCAAGAAGCAGGAGGCCGCGGCGCCGCCGCCGCCGGAGGTCAGCGTCGTCACGCTCAGGACCCAGGACGTGCCGCTGACCACCGAGCTGCCGGGGCGCACCAGTGCCTACCGCATCGCCGAGGTACGGCCGCAGGTCAGCGGCGTGCTGCTCAAGCGCCTGTTCGCCGAAGGCAGCGAGGTCAAGGCTGGCCAGCCTCTGTACCAGATCGATCCGGCGCCGTATCAGGCACAGCTCGGCAGCGCCGAAGCGGCGCTGCAGCGCGCCGAGGCCAGCGGCGTCAGCGCCCGCGTGCTGGCCGAGCGCTACGAGAAGCTGGTCAGTGCCAACGCGGTCAGCAAGCAGGAATTCGACAACGCCGTTGCCGGCCGCGCCCAGGCGCTGGCCGACATCGCTTCGGCCAAGGCGGCGCTGGAAACGGCGCGCATCAACCTGAACTACACCAAAGTGCTGGCGCCCATCTCGGGGCGGATCGGCCGCTCCAGCGTCACCGAAGGCGCGCTGGTGACGGCGCAGCAGGCCACTGCGCTGGCGACGATCCAGCAGCTCGATCCGATCTACGTCGACGTCACCCAACCCAGCACCGTGCTGCTCAAGCTGCGGCGCGAGCTGGCGGCCGGCAAGCTGAAAAAACTCGGCGACGAGCAGGCCGAAGTGCAACTGACGCTGGATGACGGCACTGCCTACGAGCATGCCGGCAAGCTGCAGTTCGCCGAGGCGGAGGTCGATCCTTCGACCGGCTCGGTGACGATGCGCGCGGTGTTCCCCAACCCCGACGGCCTGCTGATGCCCGGCCTGTTTGTCCGCGAGCGCGTGCCGGAGGCCAGCAATCCGCAGGGCCTGCTGGTGCCGCAACGGGCGGTGACGCGGCTGCCCAACGGCAAGCCGGCGGCGCTGGTGGTCAATGCCGAAGGCAAGGTCGAACAGCGCGAACTGGTCACCGACCGCGGCGTCGGCAGCAACTGGCTGGTCAGCGACGGCCTTGCGGCCGGCGACCGCGTGATCGTCGAAGGCAGCCAGAAGGCGCCGCCCGGCACGCCGGTGCGCGCCGTCGAAGCCGGCAGCGCTCCGGCCGCTGAGGCGCCGGCCGCTCCGGCCGCCAAGTAAGGCCGGGGTCCGTCCATGGTCAATTACTTCATCGACCGCCCCATCTTCGCGTGGGTGCTGGCGATCGTCATCATGCTGCTCGGCGCCATCTCGATCACGCGGCTGCCGGTCTCGCAGTACCCGGCGATCGCGCCGCCCTCCGTGTCGATCTCCGTCACCTACTCCGGCGCCTCGGCCGAGACGATGCAGGACACCGTCACGCAGGTGATCGAGCAGCAGCTCAGCGGCATCGATCACTTGCTGTATTTCTCGTCCGAATCGCTCAAGGACGGCAGCATGACGATCACCCTGAGCTTCGAGCAGGGCACCGATCCGGACATCGCGCAGGTGCAGGTGCAGAACAAGCTGCAGCTGGCGATGTCGCAGCTGCCCACCGAAGTGCAGCAGCGCGGCGTGCGCGTCGCCAAGGCCACGCGCAACTTCATGATGATGGTCGGCTTCGTCTCCACCGACGGGCGGCTGACGCGCAACGACATCGCCGACTACATCACCTCCAACGTGCAGGACCCGATCAGCCGCACCGCCGGCGTCGGCGATTACCAGGTGTTCGGTTCGCCCTATGCGATGCGCATCTGGCTGGACCCCGCCAAGCTGACCGCCTACGCCCTGACGCCGCTGGATGTGCGCGAGGCCGTGGCGGCGCAGAACGTGCAGATCGCCGCCGGCGAGCTCGGCGGCCTGCCGGCGGTGCAGGGCCAGCAGCTCAATGCGACGATCCTCGGTCCGGCCCGGCTCAAATCCATCGATGAGTTCCGCCGCATCCTGCTGACGGTCAAGCCGGACGGCTCGCAGGTGCGGCTCGGCGACGTCGCGCGGCTGACACTGGCCGGCGAAAGCGAGGCGATCGAGTCCAAGTACAACGGCCGGAACGCTGCCGGTCTCGCCATCAAGCTGGCCAGCGGCGCCAATGCGCTGCAGACGGCGCAGAACGTCCGCGACACCATCGACCGCATCCGGCCGACGTTGCCGGCCGGCCTGGAGGTGATCTACCCCTACGACACCACGCCGTTCATCAAGCTGTCGATCGAGGAGGTGGTCAAGACCCTGTTCGAAGCGATCGTGCTGGTGTTCCTGGTGATGTACCTGTTCCTGCAGAACTTCCGCGCCACGCTGATCCCGACCATCGCGGTGCCGGTGGTGCTGCTCGGCACCTTTGCGATCCTGGCCGCCGCCGGCTTCACCATCAACACGCTGACGATGTTCGCGATGGTGCTGGCGATCGGCCTGCTGGTCGACGACGCCATCGTCGTCGTCGAGAACGTCGAGCGCGTGATGTCCGAGGAAAAGCTCTCGGCCAAGGAAGCCACGCGCAAGTCGATGAGCCAGATCACCGGCGCCCTGATCGGCATCGCGCTGGTGCTGTCCGCGGTGTTCGTGCCGATGGCCTTCTTCGGCGGCTCCACCGGCGTCATCTACCGGCAGTTCTCGATCACCATCGTCTCGGCGATGGGGCTTTCGGTGCTGGTCGCGCTGATCCTGACGCCGGCGCTGTGCGCGACGCTGCTGCGGCCCAGCGATGTCGATCATCACGACAAGGGGGGCTTCTTCGGCTGGTTCAATCGCAGCTTCAACGCCGGCAACCGCAAGTACGAGCGCGGCGTCCGCCACATGATGACGCGCAGCGGCCGCTATCTGCTGGTCTATCTGCTGATCGTCGGCGGCATGGCCTTCCTGTTCACGCGCATCCCCTCGTCGTTCCTGCCGCAGGAAGACATGGGCATCGCCATGGTGCAGGTCACCACGCCGACCGGCGCGACGATGGAGCGCACGCAGGCGGCGCTCAACGCCGTCAACGACTACCTGCTGACCGAAGAAAAGGATTCCGTCATCTCGTTCTTCAGCGTCGCCGGTTTCAACTTCAGCGGCCGCGGCCAGAACTCCGGCGTCGGCTTCGTCCGTCTCAAGGACTGGAAGGAGCGCCCCGGCGCCGAGCATCGCGTCGACGCGCTGACCGGGCGGATCATGAAACATTTCGCCGGCTACAAGGACGCGATGATCTTTGCGATCGTGCCGCCGGCCGTGCCGGAGCTGGGCACCGCCTCGGGTTTCGATTTCCAGCTGCAGGACCGCGCCGGACTCGGCCACGAGGCCTTGTTCGCCGCGCGCAACCAACTGCTGGGCATGGCCAGCAAGAATCCGGCGTTGATGCAGGTCCGCCCCAACGGCCTCAGCGACGAGCCGCAGTACAAGCTCAACATCGACTGGGAGAAAGCCGCCACACTCGGCCTCTCCATCCCTGATATCACCGGCTCGCTCAGCGCCGCCTGGGGCTCCACTTACGTCAACCAGTTCGTCGATCGCGGCCGCGTCAAGCGCGTGTTCCTGCAGGGCGACGCCCACAGCCGCATGCAACCGGAAGACTTCGCCAAATGGCACGTGCGCAACGCCAGCGGCGAGATGATTCCGTTCTCGGCATTCACGCATGGCGAATGGGTTTATGGCTCGCCCAAGCTGGAGCGCTACGGCGGCATTGCGTCCTACAACATCCAGGGCTCGGCGGCACCGGGCCTGAGTTCCGGCCAGGCGATGGCGGAGATGGAGAAAATGGCCTCGCAGCTGCCCGCCGGCATCGGCTTCGAATGGACCGGCATGTCGTATGAGGAAAAGCGCTCCGGCGCCCAGGCACCGGCGCTGTATGCGATCTCGCTGATCGTCGTCTTCCTGTGCCTGGCAGCGCTGTACGAGAGCTGGTCGATTCCGGCGGCGGTCATGCTGGTGGTGCCGCTCGGCATCATCGGCGCGCTGGCGGCCACGTATCTGCGCGGCCTGTCCAACGACGTCTACTTCCAGATCGGCATGCTCACCACGGTGGGCCTTGCATCGAAGAACGCGATCCTGATCGTCGAGTTCGCCAAGGCCAATTACGAATCCGGCATGGGCCTGGTCGAAGCCACGGCGCACGCGGCGCAGCAGCGCCTGCGGCCGATCCTGATGACCTCGCTGGCGTTCATGCTCGGCGTGATGCCGCTGGCGATTTCCAGCGGCGCCGGCTCCGGCGGCCAGAACGCGATCGGCACCGGCGTGATCGGCGGCATGTTCACCGCCACCGTGCTGGCGATCTTCTTCGTACCGGTGTTCTTCGTCGTCGTGCGCAAATGGGTCGAGGGCAAGCAGGTACGGCTGCAGTCGGCGACACCCCCCGCGCCGCCGGCGTCCGGAGCGGAGCACTGATATGCGCAAGCTGATTCCGAGCACGGTCGCCACCACCACTCTGGGTACTCTGCTCACTCTGGGCGCTCTGAGCGGCTGCACGATGGCGCCGTCGTATGAACGTCCGGCCGCGCCGGTCGCCGCCAGCATCGGCGAGGCGGTGCGCGCCGATGTCGACCGCGCACTGGCCGCCGACATCGGCTGGCGCGAATTCTTCGCCGATCCGCAGCTGCAGCAGTTGATCGAACAGGCCCTGCTCAACAACCGCGATCTGCGCATCGCCGCGCTCAACGTCGAAGCGGCGCAGGCGCAATACCGCATCCAGCGCGCGCAACTGCTGCCGAATATCAACGCCACCGGCACGGCCACCTCGCAGCGCTTCGCGGCCGGCCAGATGCCGGGCGCCACCAGCGGCGGCGTGCTGCGCGTCTACAACGTCGGCGTCGGCGTGACCTCGTACGAACTCGACCTGTTTGGGCGCGTGCGCAGCCTCAAACGCGCCGCGCTGGAGGATTACCTGGGCCGCGAGGAGACGCGGCGCAGCTCGCAGATCAGCCTGGTGGCGGAAGTCGCCAATGCCTATCTGACGCTGCTGGCCGACCAGACGCTGCTGCAGATGACGCGTGACACCCTGGACAACCAGCAGGCCTCGTACGAGCTCTCGCAGCAGCGCTTCGACGCCGGTAGCGCCAGCGCGCTGGATCTGCGGCAGGCGCAGACCGCGCTGGAGACCGCGCGCGCCAATCTCGCCCAGTACACGCGACAGGTGGAGCTCGACCGCAACCTGCTGGCCGTTCTGGTTGGCGGCCCGCTGGAGGAACTCAGGACGCAGGATTTCGCCGCACAGGACTTCGTGCTGCCGCTGCCCGCAGGCCTGCCGTCGGAAATCCTGATGCAGCGGCCGGACGTGCTGGCTGCCGAGCATCAGCTGCTCGCCGCCAACGCCAGCATCGGCGCCGCGCGTGCCGCGTTCTTCCCGCGCATCGCGCTGACCGGCACGTTCGGCACCACCAGCAACGAGCTGTCAGGGCTGTTCGACAGCGGCACCAAGGTCTGGTCGTTCATCCCGCAGATCAGCCTGCCGATCTTCGCCGGCGGCGCCAACAAGGCCAATCTCGATCTGGCGCAGGTGCAGAAGAACATCAATGTCGCGCAGTACGAGAAGGCGATCCAGATCGCCTTCCGCGAGGTCGCCGACGGCCTGATCGCGCGCGACACCTACGACAGTCAGGCGCAAGCGCAGACACGCCTGCTCGAAGCCAGTGGCGAAACCTACAAGCTGGCGCAGATGCGCTTCGAGAACGGCGTCGACAGCTACCTGGCGGTGCTCGACGCGCAGCGCTCGCTCTACAGCGCCCAGCAGGGGCATGTTGCGGTCAAGCTGCAGCGACTGCAGAACCTGGTAAGCCTGTACAAGGCGCTCGGCGGCGGCTGGCTGGAGCACGGCACCGACGCCGCCGTGCGCTGAGGCCCGAGGCGGCGCGTACGCGCGCCGCTGCCGCTCACTGGCCGCTGTTGCGGAATTCCTCGATGTCGGCCTTCATGCGCAGCAAGGAAAACAGACCGAGCATGTAGTTGAGGCCGGTGCGCGCCATTTCTGCCTTCTTCTCGATCGACCACTCGGCCGGCACGCGGTCGAGGTAGGCCTTGATCTCCGCAGCCGCGAGCGCCTTGGCGGCATGCACGTACATGGCGATCACCTCGGTCTCGAAGCCGGATTCCTCGGTATAGCCGGCGGCACGCATGTCGCCCCAGATCGCGACGATCTGCGCGTCGATGTGGCTCAGATACTTCTGCCGCTGCCGCGTGACCAGTTCGATCGCACCGATCCGCGCCATCGCCCGCGCGTCCTGCTCGGCCTTGGGATTGCGATCCTTGATCGAGGCCAGCGGCACCATCCGCGAATCGGCGTCCATGCGCGCCGCCAGCAGCTGGCTGATCTGCTCGAACATCACCGCATCGGCCTGCCCCGCCGCCGCCTTGCCGTCCAGCGCCTGACGGATCTCGCCGATCGACAGCCGCCGCTCCACCTGCAAGCGGCGCACCGCCACGATGCTGCGCACGTGCTCGTCGCTGTAGATCGCCACGTTGGATTTGGGCCGCGATGGCTGCGGCAGCAGACCGTTGCGGAAATACAGCTGAATCATCTCGCGGCGCACGCCCGTGCGCTGCTCCAGTTCACGCATTTTCATTGTGTCGACCTGTTCCCACGCGCGTGGCGCCGCCGCCTTCGTCGCTGCGGATTTTAGTTCAGCGCTTCCGCCAGCCAGAGTCTCGCATCCGCGCCGCATGGCCCGGCAGACGAGCGCCGCCCTTGACCCCGCCCCCTTGAACACGTAACTTGAATACGCGTAATTCAGTTATGCAATTTTCCTTCGTCCGTCCGCCTTCACTTCAGCCGCAATGGGCAGCGGACGACTCATCGGCGGATGCGCAGGGGGGATCGCGTAATGCCGGCCCACCAGCATGAGGAACGCCATGCAGTCAGCAGCGCGCGCAGCCGGCCCGGCACCGGGCGGTGATCGTCCGGACGTGCCGCTGGCCGCCTACAGCGAGGGCTTCATCGAGCTGTTCTTCCCGATCCACTATCAGATCGGCATGGCGCTGGAAGCCACGATGTGCGGCAGACGGCTGACCCGCTCACAAGGCGCTGCGCTGCTGCTGATCGACGCCGAGGCTGATGCGCAGGGCCACATCTCGCAGAAGGACCTGAGCGGCCTGATGCACGAGCAGCAGCAAGTGGGCACGTCCGCGGTCTCGAAGATCCTGCGCGAGCTCGCTCGCGAGCCCTTGAAGCTGATCGAGCAAAAGGAAAGCTCGCATTCCGGCCGCGAGAAGGTCCTGTCGCTGACGTCCAAGGGCATGTCTGTGGTCGACGCCATGAAGCGCGACGGCTGCGCATACCTGGAACAGCTGTTCGCCCACGTGCCCGACATGGCGCTGGAGACCGGCCTGAATTTCTTTCGCGAGGTGTTCAGCCGCGCGGCGACCGCCGGGCCGGCGGCCGTCGCAGCACCGACACGGCGGCCTGGCGTCAGCACCGCCGTAGGCGACAGCCGCTTGCATCACGCGCCGCGCCGTCGCCGCAACGACCCGCGCGCGCCCCGCACCGCGCGGCTCAGCCCACGACGCCTGCAGCGCGTCGCACGCGAGGAATGACCATGATCGAAGACCTGCTGATTCCCGGATTCGCCTCGCAGGAAGAGAGCATCGCCGCACTGGCGCGCACGACCCCGGAACTGGCGCTGCTCGCGTTGATGCAGCAGAGCAGCGAGGCACAGTTCATCTGCATCGGCCGCGACGCGGACGGCGCTCCGACTGCGATCGTGGTCGACTCGCAGGACTTCCTGTCCTGGCTGGAATCGCCGCGGCCGCGGCGCCTGTCGTCCTGAGCCCGCCCCCGCTCACAGCAGCACGGCGAACGCCGCGCCGGCCAGTCCGCTGAGCCCGAGTGCGGCGGCGACGCCGAGGGCGGCACGCCCGCCGATCGCAAGGCTCGTCGCTGCCTTGACGGTGTTGTTGACCACCAGCGCGATCAGCACGCCGCGCGCCAGCAGACGAGGCGCAAGCTCGACGCCGCTCATCTCGGCCAGACTCAGGGAAATCGCATCGGCATCGAGCACGCCGCCGAGCGCCGCTGCAATCAGGATGCCGGCGTCGCCGAGCCAGTGCCGCGCCGCCGCCACCAGCAGCATCACGCCGGCCATCAGCGCCGCGAATTGTGCCGAGCGCAGCAGGGACATCGGATTGGACAAGGCGACCTGCGCGTCGTCCGGCGTGGGCTGCGCACGGCGCAAATGCCAGACGATCGCCAGCAGCAAGGGTGCGCTCATCGCCGCCACCGGCAGCGCCAGCAAGGGCATCAGCGACGGCGCGATCAGCCCGGTCAGCACAAACACCCGCGGCGCCATCACCGCGCACGCCGCCAGCATCGCCGCCGCCAGCAGACCGCGGCCGGCTGGCGCGTGACGGATGCGCGCCGACAGGTGCAGTACCGTCGCCGTGGACGAGGCCATGCCGCCGAAGGCGCCCATCGCCAGCAAGCCGTAGCGCGCGCCGATCAGCTTGACCGCCAGGTAGCCGGCAAAGCTCAGCCCCGAAATCAGCAGCACCAGCCAGCCGATCTGCCGCGGCACAATCGCGCCCCAGGGCCCGACCGGCTGCTCCGGCAGGAACGGCAGCACTGCGGCAGCGACCACCAGCAGTTGCAGGGCCGTATGCAGCTCCAGGGGTTCGACGCGCTTCAACCAGCCATGGATCTCGCTCTTCAGGCTCAGCAGCGCCGCGGTCAGCGCGGTGGCGGCCACCGCTTCGAGCCGGAAGCCGCTGACCGCCAGCGCCGCCAGCACGAAAGTCAGCAGCGCCGCGATCACTGTCGTCACGCCTTTCTCGCCGTCGTCCTCGCTCTCCTGGTAGTGCCCGACCGCGAGCACCACCCCGAGCCCGAGCAGCGCAGCGGCCAGCAGCCAGGCCGAGAACTGTGCCGCCAGCAGCGCGCAGACGCCGCCGAACAGGCCGATCAGCGTGAAGGTACGCAGGCCGGCGAGCCGCGCGCCGTCGGCGGCATCGCGCGCATGCCAGCCGCGTTCGAGCCCGACGATCAGGCCGACGGCGAACGCGATCAGCAGGTCAATGATCAAGGTCGCTGACTCCAAGCCCGTATTTCTTCAGCTTGTTCCAGATCGTGCGCTCGCTGATGCCGAGCAGCGCCGCGGCCCGTGTCTTGTTGTTGCCCGCGCGCCGCAGCGCCTCGCGCAGGTAGCGCCGCTCGACGGCTTCGACGGCGCCGTCCAGATCGAGCGGCGCCTCGGCGGGTATCGCCGCGTCGTCCGTCACCGCCGCGCTCGCGACGCCGAGCGCGAAATGTTCCACTCCAAGCAGCGGCGTCGGCGCGATGACCAGCGCGCGCTCGACCAGGTTGCGCAGCTCGCGCACATTGCCGGGCCAGTGATAGGCGCACAGCTGGGCGACTGCGGCCGGCGTCAGCCGCACCGCGCGCGCCGGGCCGGCGAGCGTCGCGATGAAGTGCCGCGCCAGCGGCTCGATGTCGTCGCGCCGCTCGCGCAGCGGCGGAAGGTCGATGCGCATGACGTTGAGGCGGTAGTAGAGGTCCTCGCGCAGGCGGCCGTCGCGGATCGCCGCGAGCGGATCGCGGTTGGTGGCGGCAATCACGCGCAGGTCGAGCTTGATGCTGCGGTTGGAGCCGAGCCGCTCGATGCTGCTCTCCTGCAGCACGCGCAGCAGCTTGGCCTGCAGCGCGGCGGGCATCTCGGTGATCTCGTCGAGGAACAGCGTGCCTGCGTCGGCCAGCTCGAACTTGCCGACGCGGTCCTTCAGCGCGCCGGTGAACGCGCCCTTGTCATGACCGAACAGCTCGCTCTCCAGCATCTCCGCCGGAATCGCCGCACAGTTGATCGGCACGAACAGCCCGTCGCGACGCGGCGAAGCGCGATGAATCGCACGCGCCACCACCTCCTTGCCGGTACCGGTCTCGCCGCTGAGCAATACCGTCGCCGCGGTCGGCGCGACCTGCGCAATCTGTTGCCGCACTGCCTGGCTTGCCGCGCTGACGCCGATGTAGCCACTGTCGCCGGCATCGACCTGCTCGCGCAGGAAGGCATTGCGCTGCAATAGCTCGTTCTGGCTGAGCACCCGGCGGATCGCCAGCTCCAGCGTCTGCACGTCGAATGGCCGCAGCAGGTAATCGCAGGCGCCCAGGCGCATGGCCTCGATCGCCGATTCGATGCTGCCGTGTGCCGTCATCATGATCACCGGCACCGTCTGGCCGGCCTCGCGCAGCTTGCGCAGCAGCTCGATACCGTCGATGTTCGGCATGCGCAGATCGCTGATCACCAGATCGAAGCTGCGCTGTTGCAGCAGCGCGTAGGCCTCGGCGCCATTGGCAGCGCTGGCGGTCCGATAGTTCATCCGCGCCAGCATGATCTCCAGCACACGGCGCATGCCGGCTTCGTCATCGACCACCAGCACATCGAAGGCATTCACGACATCGGCTCCTGCGGCAGGCGGATACGGAAGCAGGCACCGCCCCCGGCGGCCGCATCGACGCTGATGTCTCCGCCATGCGCGGCGACGATCTGCTTGACCACGGCCAGGCCCAGACCCAGACCTCCCTCACGACGATAGACGAACGGTTCGAAGATGCGCTGCCGATCGGCGGCGGCGATGCCGGGGCCATTATCGGCGACCTCGACCAGCAACGACGTCGTCTCCTGTCGTGTTGTCACCGTAATGAGTCCTTCGCCCGCCGGCCGTGTCTGCAGCGCTTGCAAGGCGTTGTTGAGCAGGTTCAGCAGCACCTGGACGATCTGTTCGGCGTCGACTTCGGCGACGGCGTCGCGCGCGGTGAACACCCGTCGCAGCTGCACGCCCTGGCGGCCGGCCTGCGGGCCCAGCAGCGTCAGGCAGCGCTCGATCAGCGTCTGCACGTCGCAAGGCTCGCGCTGCGGTTCGGGCGCACGCGAGCGGTCCAGCAGCGACGCGACCAGCCGGTTGAGCCGCCGCGTCTCGCCGACCACCAGTCCGCTCAGCTCGCGGCCTTCGGCGCTGAGCCCACTTTCCTGTTCGAGCATCTGCGCCGACGAGCTGAGAATGCCCAGCGGCGTGCGGATTTCATGCGCCATCATTGCCGCGAATTCGCCGATCGCCGCCAGCTGCGAGGCGCGCACCAGCGTCTGCTGCGAGGCCGCCAGTTCGTCGACCATCTGCACGAAGCTGCGGTTGAGTTCGCCGACTTCGCCGCCGCCCGGCGCCGGCGGCGGCAGCCGCTGCTTGCGCGCGAAGCTGCGCGCGTAGTCGCTGAGTTCGACGATAGGCCGGGCAATGCGGCCCGACACCGCGTAAGCAACACCGGCGATGACCAGCGCCGCCGCCAGCAGCAGGCCGGCAAAGCTCAGGGCCATGCGCCGCACCGGGGCCAGCGCGGCATCGCTGGTCTGCAGCACCAGCGTCGTCCAGCCCAGGCCCGAGCGTCCGCGCGAACCGTCGCGCGCGACGCCGGCGATGACCCGGCCGGTCGCCAGCGGCGCACCCTCGCGCTCGGCGACACCAGGCGGCAGTGCGCGCCAGGCGGCAGGCAGTACGCCGGCGGCCAGCGATGGCGTCTTCGGACTCGCGGCGACCAGCCGGCCGGCGGCATCGACCAGCGCCAGCACGCGGCCATGCCGCGCCGCGGCGTCGAGGGTGTGCTGCAGCTGTGCGCGCTCCACCTGCAGCTGCAGGGTGCCCAGCCGCTCGCCGGTGAACTGCGAGATCAGCGGCACCTCCAGCACCAGTGCCGCGGCGGCGGTGGGCGCCAGCGACAAGGTGACGACATCGGCGGCCAGCGGCAAGGCCTGCCCCTCGGGCGTCGCCCCCGCATGGCGGCCGAGCGCACTCGCCTCGCTGCTGGCGACGATGCGGCGCTCGCGATCGAGCGCGTGCAGCGCCGCGTAGACACCGCCGTAGCGCAGCTTCATCTCGCCCAGGAAGTTGGACAAGCGCTTGTCGACATCGCCAACATGCAGATCCTGCATCACTTCCAGATGTGCCCAGGTGACGGCGTTCTGCAAGCGCTCGAACATCTGCTTGTCGATGTCGGCAGCGGTCACGGCCGCCTGTGTCAGCAGGCTCTGCTCGATCTCGCCGCGCATCGCCGCCTGGGTGCGCGTGAACGACAGCGCCACCAGCAGGATCGCCGGCACCAGGCCGACACCGAGGAACGCCACCAGCAAAGTGCTGCGAATCGTCACTGGATCGTCACCGGGGCTTCGTCTGGGATGGCATGGAGTGCGAGAATCCGCGTCATTATTCGCTACCGCGTCCGGCCGGCAAGCACCGTCGATCAAACCGCATGAAGCTCGCGCCCTGCTTGTTCTGGCTGCTACTGCTGCTCGTCGCCGCGCCGCTGCGGGCGATCGCCTCGGAACTCGCGGACAGCGAAGTCGTGGAGGCGCCGCTCATCCTGCCGCCGCTGCCGCTGTCCACCGCCGGCGGCCTCGGCCACACGCTCGGCGATAGCGGCGTCACGGTCGGCGGCTACGGCCTGGCCGAGGCAAGCGACTATCGGGGGACGGACGCCGCCGCTGCACTGCGCCGGCTGAGTCTGATGCTGTGGTGGGACAGCGGCAGCCGGCTGAGCCTGTTCGGCGAGCTGGAGGCCGAGAATCTGGCGCGCATCAACAGCTCCGACGAGGACGACAACGACATCGAAGTGGTGCTGGAGCGCCTGCATCTCGACTACGCCTGGTCCGACGCCGTGCAGCTGCGTATCGGCAAGTTTCTGACGCCGGTCGGTCGCTGGAACGTCATCCACGCCGCGCCGCTGACCTGGACCAGCTCGCGGCCGCTGATCACCGTCGACACCTTCCCGACCAACGCCACCGGAGCAATGTTGCGCGGCGTGCTGGCGCTGGCCGGCAAACCGCTGGAATGGGCGGTCTACGCCTCGCCCGGCGAGGAGCTGGCGCCGGCCGACGACAGCGATCCGTTTCAGGAAGCCTACGGCCTGCGCCTCAACTACGCGTTCGGTTTCGATTTCCAACTCGGCTTCTCGCTGGTCGACTTCCGCCGCGAGCATGACGCCTCGGCGAACAAGAAGACGCTGTACGGCATCGATCTGCTGTGGCAGCACCGTGGTTATGAAATCAGCGGCGAATGGGCGTTCCGCACGCGGCGGCGCGATGCCGAGGACGCCGACGAGCACGGTGGCTATCTGCAGGCGGTGCTGCCGCTGCACGCGCCGCTGTACGGCGTGCTGCGCTACGAGACCTTCGACACCGCAGGCCCGGTTGCGGGCCTGAATCTCTACATCGGCGGGCTGGCCTGGCGCTTCCGGCCCGGCTGGGTCGGCAAGCTGGAATACCGCCACGCCACCGACAACGGCACGCGCGAGCCGGAAGGCTGGCTCGGCTCGCTGGCGGTGATGTTCTGATGCGCCATGCGCTGCCGCTGGCTGCGCTGCTCGCAGTACTGGCGATTCCGCCGGCCTGGGCCGACGGCGTGCTGGCGGTCATCGTCGGTGTACGCCAGGCCGATACGCCGCTCGATCTCGACGAGCTGGCGCTGATCTACCAGCGCAAGCGCCAGTTCTGGCCGGATGGCCGGCGCATCCAGCCGATCAATCTCGCCGCCGAGCATCCGCTGCGGCTGCGCTTCTCGCGCGCCGTGTTCAAGGCCCCGCCGGCCGCGCTCGACGGCTACTGGAACGAGCAGTACTTCCACGGCGTGCGCCCGCCGTACGTGGTCGCTTCCGACGCGGCGATGCTGCGCCTGGTCGGCGACACCGCCGGTGCGATCGGCTATGTCGACGCCTGCAGCACCGGCGGCAGCGTCCGCATCGTCGGCCTGATCGACAGCGACGCGCGCTGGCGACGCGCCGACGCGTCCCCCGCCGACTGCGGCCAGGCACCGCCGTAAAGCCTGCAGGTTTTTGCAGAACAGCGCTGCAGACCCTGACGGGAGCTGCATGGACGCGGCGCCTGCAGCGCGGCGCAGAAACCCTCACATCTTCTTTTCATTCAGCGGCTTGAATAGACGCTGAAGGCCGTGCCGGGACTGGCACCGGTGCTGCGTTGCGATGTGCATCGCGCCTTCGCGGCGCCTGTACGACGCCCCACCGATGCACCCACGCCGTCTTTATCCGCTGCTGCCGATGCTGGCCCTGCTGCTCGCGACACCCGCCGCGCACGCGGCTACCGGCGAGGCCGGCGAACACCCGGGCTGGGAGAAAAGCGGCGATCTGCTGCAGTGGGGTATTCCGGCCGGCGGCCTGCTGCTGAGCTTCCTGTTGCGCGGCCGCGGCGACGCCGACGGCGCTGACACCCTGCAACTCGACGACGCCGCGGTCCCCGGCCTGAACTGGCCGGGGCCGCGGCTCGGCCATTCGGCGCAGCGGGACTTCCTCGTCGCCTTCTTGCGCATGGAAGCGACGACCTACGCAGTCAAGTACGCCATCAACGCCAAGCGGCCGAACGGCGGCGGCCAGTCGTTTCCGTCCGGCCATACCGCCGCCGCGTTCATGGGCGCCGAGTTCATCCGCAAGCACTACGGCGACTACTGGGGCGCACCGGCCTACGTCGCCGCCAGCTGGGTCGGCTACACGCGCGTGGAATCGCACAACCACTACTGGCGCGACGTGATCGCCGGCGCCGCGCTCGGCATCGCCAGCAACTACGACTTCGACGACATCGACACCCCGCTCGGCCAGCTGTCGTTCGGCGTCGACAGCTTCACGCCCGGCAGCGCGGCCAGCGGCTTCGACGACGCCGGCGGCGAACCCGCCGCGCGCCGCGAGCTGCCGGTGTTCGTCGGCCTGCGCCTGCAGCTGCGCTTCTGACCGCCATGTCCCGCTCATTCTCCCAGCCTGGCGCCCCCGTCTTCGCGGGTCTCTGGTGGCTGCAGCAGACGCTGCGGCGACGCCCGCGGCTGCGCGTCAACAGCCTGCTGCTGATCGTCGCCGCCTATCTGGCCACGCTGCTCAACGGCGCGTTCTGGCATCAGGTGGTGACGCGGCTGCCGGCATCGCTCGGCGTACACGAGCTGGGCATCGTCGCCGCCCTGCTGATCGGCCTGCAGGTGCTGCTGCTGCTGGTGATGCTGCCGTTCAGCACACCGCGCCTGATCCGGCCGTTCGCCGCCGTGCTGATCGTCGTCGCCGCGAGCAACAACTACTTCATGCAGGCCTACGGCGTCGTCCTCGACGCGTCGATGATGGCCAACACCTTCCAGACCGATCCGCGCGAGGCCCGCGAGCTGCTGACAGCATCGCTGTTCGCACACCTGCTGTTCACCGGCCTGCTACCGGCGGCATTGCTGCTGCGCGTGGAGATCGACAGCGGCGGCGCCAACTACAAGGGCCTGAGCCTGTGGGTGCGCGAGCACCGCGAGATCCGCCTGTACGTCAACCCCACCTACCCGCTCTACTCGCTGCAGCGCTATCTGCGCGGCCACGAGGGGCAGACACCTGTCGCCATCGCGCCGATCGCCACTGACGCGGTGCGCCGGCCGGCGGCGTCCGGCAAGCCGCGCATGCTGATCATGGTGGTCGGCGAGACGGCGCGCGCCGCCAACTTCCAGCTGTTCGGCTACGCCCGGCCGACCAGCCCGGAAATGGCCGCGCGCGATGATGTCGTCGCCTACAGCCACACGCAGTCCTGCGGCACGGCGACGGCGTTCTCGGTGCCCTGCATGTTCTCGCGGCTGGGCCGCGACGGCTTCAGCCGCAGCAAGGCGGCCGCCGAGGAAAACCTGCTGGATGTGCTGCGCAAGACCGGTGTCGACGTGCTGTGGCGCGACAACAACTCGGACTGCAAGGGCGTCTGCCTGCGCGTGCCGAGCGAAGACCTGCGCCACCGTGACGACGCCGCCCTGTGCCATGACGGCGAGTGCTACGACGAGGTCCTGCTCGACGGCCTCGACCAGCGCCTCGGCGAGACCCGGCGCGACAGCGTCATCGTCCTGCATCTGCTCGGCAGCCACGGCCCCTCGTACTACAAGCGCTACCCGCCGGCGTTCCGCCGCTTCACCCCGGACTGCACCCGCGACGACGTGCAGAACTGCAGCCGCGAGGAGATCGTCAACGCCTACGACAACAGCATCCTCTATACCGATCACGTGCTCGGCGAGCTGCTACGGTTGCTGCAGCGCCACGCCGACCGCATCGAGCCGTCGCTGATCTATCTCTCCGATCACGGCGAAAGCCTGGGCGAGAACGGCATCTACCTGCATGGACTGCCCTACGCGCTGGCCCCGGACGAGCAGAAGCACGTGCCGCTGCTGATCTGGGCGCCGGCCCGCGATCAGGCGTGCATGCGCGCGCGTCGCGATCAGCCGAGCTCGCAGGACAATCTGTTCCCGACCGTGCTCGGCCTTTTCAGCATCGGCAGCCGCGAATACCAGCGCCGGCTCGACCTGCTCGACGGCTGCCAGTAGCTACGAGCAACGAAAACCGCTTTCGCGGGGCTTTTACTTTTGATCGAGCTTGGTCAATGCCACGTGCAGCGCATCAAACAGTCCGC
>CBINNP010000025.1:0-22078 GCA_966252075.1 uncultured Solimonas sp. | reverse complement strand
GCTCAAAACAGGAAATACCGCTGCGCCATCGGCAACACCGCTGCCGGCTCACACGTCAGCAGAGCCCCGTCTGCACGCACCTCGTAAGTCTCCGGATCAACCTCGATATGCGGCATTGCGTCATTGAGGATCATGCTGCGCTTGCCGATGCCGCCGCGCGTGTTCTTCACCGCCACCAGCGGCCGCGTCAGGCCCAGCCTGCGCGCCTGATCGCTGGCCGCGAAGGCGCCGCTGACGAACAGCAGCGAAGACTCGATGCCAGCACGGCCGAAGCTGCCGAACATGGGCCGGTAATGCACCGGCTGCGGCGTCGGGATGCTGGCGTTGGGATCGCCCATCGGCGCCATCGCGATGCTGCCGCTCTTGAGCACCAGATCGGGTTTCACCGCGAAGAACGCCGGCGACCAGATCACCAGATCGGCGAGCTTGCCCGGCTCGATCGAGCCGACGTGCTCGCTGATGCCGTGCGCGATAGCCGGATTGATCGTGTACTTGGCGATGTAGCGCCGCGCGCGGAAGTTATCCGCGCCACTGCCGTCGCTGCCGAGCGCGCCGCGCTGCAGCTTCATCTTGTGCGCGGTCTGCCAGCAGCGCAGCGGCGTTTCGCCGACGCGGCCCATCGCCTGGCTGTCGGAACTCATCATCGAGAACGCGCCGAGGTCATGCAGGATGTCTTCCGCTGCGATCGTCTCCTTGCGGATGCGGCTCTCGGCAAACGCCACGTCCTCGGCGATCTTCGGATCCAGGTGATGGCAGACCATCAGCATGTCGAGGTGTTCGTCGAGCGTATTGACGGTGTAGGGGCGTGTCGGATTGGTGCTCGACGGCAGCACATTGGGCAGGCCGGCGACGCGGATGATGTCCGGCGCGTGGCCGCCGCCGGCGCCTTCGGTGTGGAAGGCGTGGATCGTGCGGCCTTTGAACGCGGCGATGGTGCTTTCGACGAAGCCGCTTTCATTGAGCGTGTCGGTGTGCAGCGTGACCTGCACGTCGAGCTGATCTGCCACCGTCATGCAGCAGTCGATCGCCGCCGGCGTGGTGCCCCAGTCCTCGTGCAGTTTCAATCCGCAGGCGCCGGCCATCACCATTTCCTCGAGCGCGCGCGGCTGGCTGGCGTTGCCCTTGCCGAACAGGCCGATGTTCATCGGAAAGGCTTCGGCGGCCTGCAGCATCCGCGCCAGATGCCAGGGGCCGGGCGTGCAGGTGGTCGCCAGCGTGCCGTGCGCGGGGCCGGTGCCGCCGCCGAGCATGGTGGTGATGCCGGCGCACAGCGCTTCCTCGATCTGCTGCGGGCAGATGAAGTGGATATGGCTGTCGATGCCGCCAGCGGTGACGATCTTGCCTTCGCCGGCGATCACCTCGGTGCCGGGACCCACGACGATGTCGACGCCCGGCTGCACGTCCGGGTTGCCGGCCTTGCCGAGTTTAACGATGCGGCCACCGGTGATGCCGATGTCGCACTTGATGATGCCCCAGTGATCGAGCACCACGGCGTTGGTGATGACGGTATCGACCGCGCCGTCGGCGCGGCTGGCCTGGCTCTGGCCCATGCCGTCGCGGATCACCTTGCCGCCGCCGAACTTCACTTCCTCGCCGTAATGAGGTTTGCCGGGCACGGGCCCGGCGGTACGGTCTTCGTCGATACGGATGAACAGCTCGGTATCAGCGAGGCGGATGCGGTCGCCGACGGTCGGGCCGTACATGCCGGCGTAGGCGCGGCGGCTGATGCGATTGCTCATGACTGTTCGCTCACAGGGGCCCCATGACTTCGCCGCGAAACCCGATCACGGTGCGCGTGCCGGCGTACGGCACCAGCTGCACCTCGCGCGTCTGGCCGGGTTCGAAGCGCATCGCCGTGCCGGACGGAATGTCGAGCCGCATGCCGCGCGCGGCAGCGCGGTCGAACACCAGGCCGGGGTTCACCTCGGCGAAGTGGTAATGGCTGCCGACCTGCACCGGCCGGTCGCCGCTGTTGGCGACGTTGAGCCTGAGCACCGGCAGGCCGGCGTTGAGTTCGATGTCGCCGTCGGCGGCGAGGATTTCGCCTGGGATCATGCGTTCTGTGTCCTTCGGGTTCGCGCCAGCCAGCCGTGGTACGAGGCACGCGCGCGCGCCTGCGCCGGCAGCCAGGCGGCGCGGCGCTGCAGTTCGCTCATCCGCATCGCCTGCACCAGCTGCACCGCTTCGCTGGCCGGATCGAGTGGCTTGTGGCGGTTCTTGTCGATGTTCACTGCGCTTTCTCCCCGTGTTCTTTTTGTTTTCTTCAGCGGATCGGCTGATGCACGGTAACCAGCTTGGTGCCGTCCGGAAATGTCGCTTCCACCTGAATCTCATGAATCATCTCGGCGATGCCGTCCATCACCTGGTCGCGGCTCAGCACCCGGGCGCCGGCCTGCATCAGTTCGGCGACGCTCCTGCCGTCACGCGCGCCTTCGACGACGGCGTCGGTGATCAGCGCAATCGCCTCCGGATGATTGAGCTTGACGCCGCGCTCGAGCCGCCGCCGCGCGACTGTCGCCGCCATCGCGATCAGCAGCTTGTCCTTTTCCCGGGGTGTCAGGTTCATCCCTTGTCGTTCCTCGTCTCAGCATTCCCAGACGCGCGGCAGCCGCGCAGGCAGACCGGCGACACGCGCCCG
Organism: uncultured Solimonas sp.; assembly: GCA_966252075.1. GTDB lineage: Bacteria > Pseudomonadota > Gammaproteobacteria > Nevskiales > Nevskiaceae > Solimonas. The sequence goes on along the minus strand of CBINNP010000025.1, from coordinate 19,440 downwards.
CAGGCCGCCTGCCAGTCGCATCACCGCGCGACGCAGCGCCACCGCGTCGGCTGCCAGCAAGCGCAGCAGCAGCACGCCGTCGATCACCGTGGCGCCGCCACGCACGCCGTCGTCCTCCAGTTCGCGCAGCTCCTCTCGCACCGCGTCGAGCTGTGCGCTCGCGGCGTCGCCGACATAGAGCAGCGTCGCCGTGCCGCGCGCATCGCCGAACGCAAACGGTGCCGCACGCAGCATGCCGATGTCGCCACTCAGCCGCAGCGCGTCGGCCCAGACCAGGCGCCCGCCGCGGCGGATGCGCCAGGCATCGTGGATCTGGCCGCGCGTGAAATCTTCACCCATCGCACGGCGTCCGAAAACGATGCTTTCGACCGCCAGCAACTGTGCATCGGCCGCCAGATCCGCCTCGACGAGGCGATGCAGCCGCGCCTGCTCGAACACGATGGTCTCCTGTGCCAGCCATTCCAGCCAGGCGCCGCTGCCGGCGCGCAGGCGCACATCGATGCGCGTATCGGCGTCGCCCTCGGCGGCGCGGTAGAGCTTTTCCGCCGCCTGCGTGGTCAGCGTGGCGCGCGCGCCGGCGCCGATTTCGATCTCCAGCGCCAGCCGGTCACCGCCGGTCAGGCCGCCGCTGGTCGTCAGCAGCACCGCCTGCGGCGGCTCGCCGGCTTCGACGTCCGGAAACAGCACGCGACAAGGCGCGCGCTGATACAGATCCTGCAATCGCGTCCGCTGCTGCGCGTCGCATGCATAGGCGATCCTCGCGGCACCGTCGACCCGCTGCGCACGGGCGGCGGGCGGTCGCTGCAAGGCTACGGCGGTGATGTCGGAGACGCCCATGGTCGCTATTGGTGCAGGGACGATGATTGCGAGCCGGCGGGGCGGGGGACATACGTCAAATGCCCCATACGCCCGGCCTCGCCCGCCATGGTAGGGCGCTTCAGCCCCGCAAAAAGGGCCGCGGATGCGGCCCTTGCGGGGATCACTGCGCCCGTGTCCTCACTGCGCCGGGCTCGCCTCGCCGTCATGATGTCCTTCGTGCTGCTGGCGCGCTTCGCGATTCTCCTTGCGCTGTTCCTGCCGATCGGCACGGTTGCCCTGCCGATCTTCCTGGCGCTCGGCGCGATTGCCCTGCCGGTCGTCCTGCCGATCGGCACGGTTGTCCTGCCGTTGCTGCTGGCGCTCGGCGCGATTCTCCTGCCGCTCCTTCTGCCGCTGCGCGGCCGTCGTGCTGTCCTGCGCGTGGCCGAGGCCGCTGACGGCGAGCAGGCCGCCGAGGGCGGCGGCAATCAACATCCTGTTCATGCTGTGTTCTCCGGTTGGCGGCATCCCTGCAGCCGCGCGCGCATCGTAAACCGGTGGCGGGCGATCGGCTCACAGTCGCCGCAGTAGACGGCTGCGCGATGTATACCGGACCATACAACGCTCGCTGTGCCCACGAGATCTGCCGATGCCGTCCTGCCTTTCATCCCGAGCTGCCTGTCGCGCGCACGTTCGCATGGCGGCGGCGCTGTCGCGCGTGCTGCTGTGCGGATGGCTGCTGCTGGCGCCGCTCGCCCACGCCGGCGAGCCGGTCAGGGTTTTCGCGGCGGCAAGCCTGAAGACCGCGCTCGATGCGATCGCCGAGCTGTACGCGCGCGACAGCGGCGGCAAGCTGCTGGTCAGCTACGCCGGCAGCAATGCGCTGGCGGCGCAGATCGAGCATGGCGCGCCGGCCGATCTGTTCATCTCTGCCGATCGCGACTGGATGCGCTACCTGTCCGGGCGCGGCCTGACGCGCAAGGACAGCGAGCGTGAACTGCTGGGCAACCGCCTGGTGCTGATCGCGCCGCGCGATTCGGCGCTGCAGCTGAAGATCGCGCCCGGCTTCGATCTGTCCGCCGCGCTCGGCGACGGACGCCTGGCGCTGTGCCAGGACAGCGTGCCGGCCGGCAAGTACGGCCAGGCCGCGCTGCGCCACTACGGCGTCTGGGATCGCATTGCCACGCGCACCGCGCCGGCCGACAACGTCCGCGCGGCGCTGGCGTTCGTGGCGCGCGGCGAGACGCCGCTGGGTATCGTCTACGCGTCGGACGCGATCGCCGAGCCGGCGGTGCGCGTGGTCGACCGCTTTGCCGACGACAGCCACCCGCCGATCGTCTATCCGGCTGCGGTGCTGCGCGATAGCCGCAATCCGCAGGCGGAGGCTGCCTTGCGCTATCTGTCGTCGCCGGCGGCGCGGCAGATTTTCGTCGCGCAAGGCTTCACCGTGCTGGAAGCGGCGCGCTGAAATGATGCCGGTGCTCAGCGCCGACGAGACCACCGCGCTGCTGCTGTCGCTGCGGGTCGCCGGCGTCGCTGTGCTGGCCAGCCTGCTGCCGGCGATCGCGCTGGCCTGGCTGCTGGCGCGCAAGCGCTTTGCCGGTGCGCTGCTGCTCGACGGTCTGGTGCACCTGCCGCTGACGCTGCCGCCGGTCGTCACTGGCTATTTGCTGCTGCTGGCGTTCGGCAGGCGCGGCGTGATCGGACAGTTTCTCGCCGAGCAGTTCGGCCTCGTCCTGGCCTTCCGCTGGACCGGCGCCGCGCTGGCGGCGGCGGTGATGGGTTTTCCGCTGCTGGTGCGCGCGATCCGCCTGTCGATCGAAGCCGTCGACCCCAAGCTGGAAGAAGCCGCGCAGACACTGGGCGCGCGGCCGGCGATGGTGTTCGTCACGGTGACGCTGCCGCTGATCGTGCCCGGCATCCTGTCCGGCATGGTGCTGGCGTTCGCGCGCGCGATCGGCGAGTTCGGCGCGACGATCACCTTTGTCTCCAATATCCCCGGCGAGACGCAGACGCTGGCCACCGCCATCCATGGCTATACGCAGACGCCCGGCGGCGACGCCGCGGCGCTGCGGCTGACGCTGCTCGCAGTGCTGCTGTCGCTGCTGGCGCTGATGCTTTCGGAATGGCTGGCGCGACGCGCGCGGCGCCATCGCGAGCGGCCATGAGTCTGCAGGTCGAACTGCGACACCGGCTCGGCGCCTTGACACTGGACGCGGCGTTTGCCGCCGACGGCGGTGTCACGGCGCTGTTCGGCGCTTCCGGTGCCGGCAAGACCAGTATCGTGCGTGCCATCGCCGGCCTGCTGCGCCCCGAGCACGGCCGCGTCGTCGTCGATGGCGAGGTGCTGCTCGATACGCAGCAGCGCCGCTGGCTGCCGCCGCATCGTCGTCGTATCGGCTACGTGTTTCAGGAGCCGCGACTGCTGCCGCACCTGTCGGTGCGCGGCAATCTCGGCTACGGACGCTGGTTCGCCCGCGGTCGCGCGGCCGGCGTCGATGCGGCCAGGCTGATCGACTTGCTGGATCTGCAGCCTTTGCTGCAACGCATGCCGGCGCGGCTGTCCGGTGGCGAACAGCAGCGCGTCGCGATCGGCCGGGCGCTGCTGGCGGCGCCGCGGCTGCTGCTGATGGACGAACCGCTGAGCCAGATCGATGCCGTGCGCAAGGCCGAGATCCTGCCGTACCTGGAGCGGCTGCGCGACGAGCTGCGCACGCCGATGGTGCTGGTCAGCCATGCGCTGCCCGAGGTCGCGCGGCTGGCGACGACGATCGTCGCCGTCGATGCCGGCCGCGTCCTCGCCAGCGGGCCGGTGGCCACGATGCTGTCGCGCGTCGATCTGCCGATCCTCAGCCGCAATGCCGACGCCGGCAGCGTATTCGAGGCGCAGCTCGTCGGCCACGACGCGGCGCACGGCCTCAGCACGCTGCGCTTCAGCGGTGGCGAGCTGCGCCTGCCACAGTTGGCGCAGCCCCTCGGGGCAACGCTGCGGGTGTGGATCCGCGCGCGCGATGTGATGCTGGCGCGGGGAGACGTGGCCTCGCTGAAGGCGTCGCTGTCGGCGCTCAATGTGCTGCCGGCGCGTATCGTCCATATCGGTGCCGCACACGAGGCCAGCGTCGAACTGCAGCTCGATTGCGGCGGCACGCCGCTGCTGGCGCGGCTGACGTACCTGTCGCTGGAGCGCTTGCAGCTGGCACCCGGCGACCATCTGGCCGCGATCATCAAGACCGTGGCGCTCGATCCGCAGGCACTGCTGGGCTGATCAGGGCGTCGCCAGCTTGAGCCCGACGATGCCGGCAACGATCAGCGCCAGGCTCAGCAGCCGGCCCGGCGTTGCCGCCTCGCCGAGCAGGACGATGCCGAGCACCGCCGTGCCGACCGCACCGATGCCAACCCAGATGGCGTAGGCGGTGCCGACCGGCAAGGACTTCATTGCGATGCCGAGTAGGCCCAGGCTGACCAGCATCGACAGCGCCGTGCCGAGGCTGGGCCACAGGCGCGTGAAGCCGTCCGTGTACTTGAGGCCGATCGCCCAGCCGATCTCGAACAGGCCGGCGATGATCAGAAGGAACCAGTTCATGCGTACGCTCCAGCTGCGTCGGGGCCGTCCCCGCAACGAGATGGAGGTCTGAGGTCGTCCTCAGGTCCGCAGCGCCTGGCGCGCTGCGGCACGATTATAGAAGTTCAGCGCAGCGGCGGCAGCCGCGCCCGCAGCGCTTCCGGCAGTCGGCCGATCGCTGCGCCACGAACCTGCTGCCAGAACGCCGACAGCAGCAGCAGCGAGCTGCCGATGACCAGTGCGGTGACGGCAAAGCCGAGCTGCACGCTGGAGGTCTTTTCCATCAGCGACGAGAACGCGTAGAGCACATAGCCGAGCGCCGACACCATCAGCGCGCGACGATCGATCGCCAGTGAAACCAGGCCGATCGCCAGGTACATCAGCACGACCGCGGCGGCGCGCGCGACGCTGCTCTCACCATCGAGAATGCCGACGATCTTGAAGATCGGATGCACCATCAACGGCGCCGCGAGCAGGTGCAGCCAGAACGCGACATCGGAGCGGCGCGTCTCGCGGCGGGTGTCCGAGGCATCCCAGCGCACGGCCAGCGCGAACACGGCGAGGCCGGCGATGAACAGCAGCGGCAGCAGCCAACGCAGCGCGGTCTGCGCCGGCAGGTAGCCGAACAGCGCCGCGACCAGCACGCCAGCCGCTGCCGCAGTGCCGGCAGCGACGGTGATCGGCACGCGGAAGCGTCGCCAGTGCAGCCAGGCGCCAAGCGCCGCGACTGCGGCACCGGCCATCGGCGCGAAGGATTGTTGCGCCAGCAACTTGCTGGTGCCGAGGAACAGGCCGCTGACGAACACCAGCAGCAGCACGATCGCCGGCAACGCCATGCGCCGCCGGCGCACGAAGAACTCGGACAGCGCCCAGCAGCTGGCTGCCGCCAGCCACCAGCCCAGACCGGGTGCGAAAGCGGAGCCGATCCAGACCACCGCGGTCAGCAGCAGTGCGCTGGCGATGACGACGAAGATGTCGTTGAAGCCGGACACCAGCCGGAAATATTCCTCGTCCGCCGCCGGCAGCTGGCGCTGCCGGGCCACGTGCGCCTTGAATGCGGCAGCGCTCTGGGCGCTGAGGACGCCGGCGTCGACGGCGGATTGCAGGTCTTCGTTGCTGTACATCCGGACTCCCGTGTTGGGCCCTCGCACTGTGCCAGAGGCTGGCGCGCGGTGGCCATCTACGTCAAACGCCCCATACCGCCATTGCCGGCGACTTTCTAACGTGCACTCCAGAACTTTCCGACGGCTCGCGCCGGAGGCCGACGACAGGTTGGCCCGGAACGCGGGCTGCGCACTTGGGGTGGGACCTTAAGGGAGGCTGTGATGAAGATGCGATCCATGCTGGGCGAGCGACCGCTGTCGCGAACGATGTGGCTGGCACCGCTGGCGGTGGCAGCGATGGGGGCGGCGCCGATGGCGTCGGCGGCAACGATCACGATTCCGCCGGTTTCGGTCGGCGCCGGCATGCAGACGAAGTTCGTCAACATCGATGACGAAAGCGCTGCCAAGGACGTCAACGACTTCAAGCTCGACAGCGCCCGCATCTACATCAACGGCGGCGTGACCGAGAACATCAAGTTCATGTTCAACACCGAGTACACCGGTGATCCGGACAATGAAGTGATCATCATGGACGCGGTGGCCCGCTTCGAGTTCTCGCCGCAGTTCAACATCTGGGCCGGCCGCTTCCTGCCGCCGTCGGACCGCGCCAACCTCTATGGCCCGTACTACGCCAACCACTGGGGCGTCTATCAGGACGGCATCCAGGACGGCTATCCGTTCATCGCCGTCGGCCGTGACAACGGTGTCGTTTACTGGGGTGACTTCGACAAGATCAAGTTCTCGATCGGCGTGTTCGACGTGCCGTCGACGATGGCCTCGTACGGCGGCAAGGCCGAGGACGTGCTGCTGGCCAGCCGCCTGCAGATCAACTTCTGGGACGCCGAGTCCGGCTACTACCTCAACGGCACCTATTACGGCGACAAGGACCTGTTCTCGCTCGGCTTCGCCGGCCAGACCGTCGATGGCGATTCGGCCTACAACGCCGATCTGCTGATCGAGAAGAAGCTGCCGGGCGGCGCGGTGTTCGGCATCGAGAGCGAATACGCCGTCTACGACGAACTCGGCGGCTATGGCGTCGGCGGTTCGACCAAGAGCGACGGTGGCTACGTACTCAGCCACTTCATCTTCCCGCAGCCGGTCGGCGTCGGAAAGATCCAGCTGCTCGGCAAGTACGCGATGACTACCTACGAAACGCTTGGCGGCGACACCGATCAGGACACGCTGGAGTTCAACGTCAATTACCTGATCAAGTCGTTCAACGCGCGTGTCGGCCTGTTTTACATCGACACCACCTACGACGGCCCGGTCGGCAGCGACCGCACCCAGATCGGCGTCGCCGTGCAGCTGCAGATGTAAGCAGCACACAGCGCAGCCCGCTTCACATTCACTACATCCGATCAACGGAGATCTACTGATGCAACTGAAGAACATCATGCGCGTGCTGGCGAGCGCCGCCGCCGCGCCCATCCTTCTGGGAGCGAGCCTCGCTGCCCAGGCGGCGGACACCATCAAGGTCGGCGTGCTGCACTCGCTGTCCGGCACGATGGCGATCTCGGAGACCACGCTGAAGGACACCGTCCTGATGATGATCGACGAGCAGAACAAGAAGGGCGGCTTGCTCGGCAAGAAGCTGGAGCCGGTGGTCGTCGACCCGGCGTCGAACTGGCCGCTGTTCGCCGAAAAGGCGCGCGAGCTGCTGGCCAAGAACAAGGTCGACGTGGTGTTCGGCTGCTGGACCTCGGTGTCGCGCAAGAGCGTGCTGCCGGTGTTCGAGGAGCTCAACGGCCTGCTGTTCTATCCGGTGCAGTACGAAGGCGAGGAGTCGAGCAAGAACGTCTTCTACACCGGCGCGGCGCCGAACCAGCAGGCGATCCCGGCCGTCGACTACCTGATGAACGAGGTCAAGGTGAAGCGCTGGGTGCTCGCCGGCACCGATTACGTCTATCCACGCACGACCAACAAGATTCTCGAGGCCTACCTCAAGAGCAAGGGCGTCAAGCAGGAAGACATCATGATCAACTACACGCCGTTCGGTCATTCCGACTGGCAGTCGATCGTGTCGGACATCAAGAAGTTCGGTTCGGCCGGCAAGAAGACGGCGGTGGTCTCGACCATCAACGGCGACGCCAACGTGCCGTTCTACAAGGAGCTCGGCAACCAGAAGATCTCGGCCGAAGACATTCCGGTGGTGGCGTTCTCGGTCGGTGAGGAAGAACTCGCGGGCCTGGATACCAAGCCGCTGGTCGGCCACCTCGCGGCGTGGAACTACTTCATGAGCATTGATACGCCGGAGAACGCCAAGGAGATCGCAGCCTGGCACAAGTTCATCAAGAAGGACGACCGCACCTTCAACGATCCGATGGAAGCCACGGTGATCGGTTTCAACCTCTGGGCCAAGGCGGTCGAGAAGGCCAAGACCACCGATGTCAGCAAGGTTTCCGACGCGATCATCGGCCTGGAAGTGCCGAACCTGACCGGTGGCAAGGCGAAGATGCTGCCGAACCATCACCTGACCAAGCCGGTGTTCATCGGCGAAGTCCGCGACGATGGCCAGTTCGACATCGTCTGGCAGACCAAGGGCGAAGTCCCGGGCGACGCCTGGAGCGACTTCCTGCCGGGCAGCAAGGACATCGAAGCCGACTGGGTCACGCTCAAGTGCGGCAACTACAACACCAAGACCAAGAAGTGCTCGGGTCAGAACTACTGATCTCTGGGTCGATCCCTCCGGGCTCGTCCCGGGGGGATAGGGAGACGTAGGACCTGAGTTGTCCTGGTGTCGGGGGCCGGATCTTGCTCCGGATAAATGTCGAGGTCCGGACCCCGCTTTTTGGTGCGAAAGAATGTTCTCACTAAGACGAAACGAAACGCTGCGCCGCGTGCTGCTGGCATGCGGCCTCGGCGTTTGCATGGTGGCTCGGGCCTGGGCGCAGGACGCGCCGGCTGAGGCCACAACACCCCTCGCCGCGGAAGCGGCAGCGGCTGATCCCGCCGAGGACAATTTCACGGGCTGGCTCGCGGCGCTGCCGGATGCCAGCTATTCGGAGAAGGAAGAACTGCTGCGCAAGCTGGTTGCCAGTGGCGCCCCGAGTGCCAAGGCGGTGCTGGAGGCGCTGCTCGACGGCCGCCTCTACCAGCGCGGTGACGACGGCAAGGTCTTCATCACCGCCGACAGCGGCGAGACGATGGCGCTGACCGATCCGCAGACGCTGGCTGCCGCGGGCAGCGCGAGCAGCGATCAGCTCAAGCGCATCGGCACCAACAACCAGCTGCGCAAGGCGCTGAAGGGGTTCATCGCCCAGCTCGCGCTGGCGGATGCCGACGCCGATGCGCGCCGGCAGGCCGTGGTCGAGATGCTGCGCAATCTGGACGAAGCCAGTGTCGCGGCGCTGCGCGAACATCAGAAGATCGAGAAGGACGACGCCGTGCTCGAGCAGGTCGAGGTCGGCCTGGCGCTCGCCGATCTGGAAAGCGGCGATGTCGAGATCCGCCTGGCGGCGGCGCAGCGGCTCAGCGGCCAGCTCAGTCCGGCGGCCTACAACCGCCTGCAGGCGCTGACCGCGCAGACCGACAACGGCAGCTACAGCGAGGCCGATCCGCGCGTGCGCTCGGCGGCGTCCGCGGCACTGCGCAACATCGAGTTCTGGCGCGAGATCTACGGCAGCGCCGAAACCCTGTTCTTCGGTCTGTCGCTGGGCTCGGTGCTGGTACTGTCGGCGATCGGCCTGGCCATCACCTTCGGCGTGATGGGCGTCATCAACATGGCGCACGGCGAGCTGATGATGCTCGGCGCCTACACCACTTACGTGATCCAGCTGCTGCTGCCGCAGCACATCACGTTGGCGCTGTGGATTTCGATCCCGGCGGCGTTCGTGGTCGCCGGCCTGGCGGGCGTGGCGATCGAGCGCGGCGTCGTGCGCTTCCTCTACGGACGGCCGTTGGAGACCCTGCTGGCGACTTTCGGCCTGTCGCTGGTGCTGCAGCAGCTGGTGCGCTCTATCTTCTCGCCGCTGAACCGCTCGGTGGCGACGCCCGAGTTCATGAGCGGTTCGCTGGTCATCAACGACGCCTTCTCGCTGACCTACAACCGGCTCTACATCATCGTCTTCACGCTGATCGTCTTCGTCGGCCTGCAGCTGGTGCTCAAGCGCACCTCGCTGGGCCTGAAGGTGCGCGCGGTGTCGCAGAACCGGGCGATGGCGCGGGCGATGGGCGTGCGTTCGCAGTGGGTCGACGCCGCGACTTTCGGCCTCGGTTCCGGCATCGCCGGCATCGCCGGCGTGGCGCTGTCGCAGCTGACCAATGTAGGCCCCAATCTCGGCCAGTCGTACATCATCGACTCGTTCATGGTCGTGGTGTTCGGCGGCGTCGGCAATCTCTGGGGCACGCTGATCAGCGGCATGACGCTCGGTGTGGTCAACAAACTGCTGGAGCCCTGGGCCGGCGCAGTGATGGCGAAGATCCTCGTGCTGGTGTTCCTGATCCTGTTCATCCAGCGGCGCCCGCGCGGACTGTTCCCGCAGAAAGGCCGGGCGGCGGAGAACTAAACCATGGCGAATCAATCTCTCATCGGCCGCCTGCTGCTCAGCGACCGCGGCAGCCGCATTTTCTTCATCGTGCTGCTGCTCGCCGCGGTGCTGGTGCCGCTGTCCAACCTGCTGACGCCGGAAGGCTCCTGGCTGCACGTGCCGACGTACACGGTGACGCTGCTCGGCAAGTACCTGTGCTATGCACTGCTGGCCATCGCGATCGACCTGATCTGGGGCTACTGCGGCATTCTCAGCCTCGGCCACACGGCGTTCTTCGCACTCGGCGGTTACGCGATGGGCATGTACCTGATGCGCCAGATCGGTACGCGTGGCGTCTACGGCGACCCGGTGCTGCCGGATTTCATGGTGTTCCTCAACTGGAAGGAGCTGCCGTGGTTCTGGCACGGCATGGACATGTTCTGGTTCGCGATGCTGATGGTCGTCTTCGTGCCGGGATTGCTCGCCTACGTGTTCGGCTGGCTGGCGTTCCGCTCGCGCGTCACCGGTGTCTATCTGTCGATCATCACCCAGGCGCTGACCTACGCCCTGCTGCTGGCCTTCTTCCGCAACGAGATGGGCTTCGGCGGCAACAACGGCCTGACCGACTTCAAGGACCTGCTCGGCTTCGACCTGCAGGCGAAGGGCACGCGCATCAGCCTGTACCTGATTTCGGCGCTGGCGCTGGCGCTCGGCTATCTGGCCTGCCGCTACATCGTCAGCTCGCGCCTCGGCCGGGTGATCGAGGCGGTGCGCGACGCCGAAAGCCGTGCGCGTTTCATCGGCTACCGCGTCGAGAACTACAAGCTGTGGCTGTGGGTGTTCTCGGCGATGCTGTCCGGCATCGCCGGTGCGCTGTACGTACCGCAGGTCGGCATCATCAACCCGGGCGAGTTCGCGCCGATCAACTCGATCGAGGTCGTGGTCTGGGTCGCGGTCGGCGGTCGCGGCACGCTGTACGGCGCGGCGCTCGGCGCCTTCATCGTCAACTACGCCAAGACCTGGTTCACCGCGGCGCTGCCGGAGATCTGGCTGTACGCGCTCGGCGCGCTGTTCGTCGGCGTCACGCTGTTCCTGCCCAAGGGTGTGGTGGGTCTGCTGGCCAAGCTCAAGAAGCCGGAATGGAAGAAAGCACTGAAGGAGAAGGTGGCGTGAGCGGCTTCTCGCATCTGCTGAAGAAGCCGGGCCGGCGCTCCAGCGCGCCGCGCGTCGATCTCAGCCACAACATCATCCTGTACCTCGAAGACATCAGCGTCAGCTTCGATGGCTTCCGCGCGCTCAACAATCTGAACCTTTACGTCGAAGCCGGCGAACTGCGCTGCATCATCGGTCCCAATGGTGCCGGCAAGACGACGATGATGGACGTCATCACCGGCAAGACGCGGCCGGATCTGGGCTCCGCCTGGTTCGGCCAGACGATCGATCTGTTGACGCTCAGCGAGCCGGAGATCGCTGCTGCCGGCATCGGCCGCAAGTTCCAGAAGCCGACCGTGTTCGGCCAGCATACGGTGTTCGAGAACCTGGAACTGGCGATGGCCGGCGACAAGTCGGTATGGAAGATCCTGTTCGCCAAGCTCAGTGCGGCGCAGCGCGAACGCATCGACGAGGTGCTGCAGACGATCGGTCTCACGGCACAGCGCGAGCAGATGGCCGGCGCGCTGTCGCACGGCCAGAAGCAGTGGCTGGAGATCGGCATGCTGCTGTGCCAGGACCCCGAGCTGCTGCTGGTCGACGAGCCGGTCGCCGGCATGACGCCGCAGGAGACCGAGCGCACGGCAGAGTTGCTGGTGTCGCTGGCGGGCAAGCATTCGGTGGTCGTCGTCGAGCACGACATGGATTTCGTCCGCTCGATCGCGCGGACGGTGACGGTGCTGCACGAGGGCAGCGTGCTGGCCGAGGGCAGCATCGACGAGGTGCAGAACGACCCCAAAGTCATCGAGGTGTACCTTGGCGAGTGAAGCGATGAGTTCCGCAGGCGTGGGCGAGGCCCTGCTCGACATCCGCGGCGTCAACCAGTTCTACGGCGGCAGCCACACGCTCTGGGACGTCGACCTGCAGGTCGCACGCGGCTCACGGACCTGCCTGATGGGCCGCAACGGCATGGGCAAGACCACGCTGCTGCGCGTGATCATGGGCCTGGTGCCGGTGGCCAGCGGCGAGGTCCGCTATCAGGGCCGCGATCTGCGCAAGACCGCTGCGGAGGCGAGGGCAGGGCTGCGCATCGGCTACGTGCCGCAGGGCCGCGAGATCTTCTCGCAGCTCAGCGTCGAGGAGAACCTGCGCGTCGGCCTCTACGCGCGTGCGGTCAAGGCCAGGCATGCGGATGTGCTCGACAAGATCTACGCGATCTTTCCGGTGCTCAAGAAGATGGCGCGGCGCCGCGGCGGCGATCTGTCCGGCGGCCAGCAGCAGCAGCTGGCCATCGGCCGCGCGCTCGGACTCGATCCGGAGTTGCTGATCCTCGACGAGCCTTGCGAGGGCATCCAGCCGAACATCGTCGCCGAGATCGGCGATCTGATCATCCGCCTCAATCAGGAGCTGGGCCTGACGGTATTGCTGGTCGAACAGAAGCTGCCGTTCGCGCGTCGCGTCGGCAGCGAGTTCCGGGTACTCGACAAGGGCCGCGTCGTCGCCGGTGGCGCCATCGGCGAGCTCAGCGACGAGATCGTCAAGCATCACCTTACCGTCTGAGTCGTTCCGCCGCCCCGGGCGGCGGCTTTTTTACGTCGCTGTTGCGCTACAAAAAAAAGGCCGCTTGCGCGGCCTCTTTTCGTTACTGCGTGTGATGCGGCGCAGGCTTATGGCGTCGTCGAACGGCACAGGCCCAGCGGGGCGAGCAGGCAGCTGCCGCCGGTGTTGCCGGTCAGGGTCGACAGCAAGGTGGTCACCACGCCGTTGACGGTGCCGAGCAGCGTGCCGATGCCGGAGCCGGTGCCGATCAGCCTGGGCAGCTCGATACCGATCTGCGTCAGCAAGGTTTCGAGAGCGCTGAGGTCGACGATCTCGAACAGATCGATCGGGCCGTCGATGTCGCCGCCGACCAGCAGGCCGACCAGTTCGGACACTGCCGCTTCGACTTCGGCGATCAGACCCTGGGCATCGGTGAGGTTCAGCAGATCCTGCAGGTCGCCGATCGGCAGCACCAGCGTCAGCAGGTCGTCGAGCGCGCCTTCGACCAGCAGGGTCAGCGCTTCGTTGTAGGTCTCGGCCTGGTTGGCGTCATTGACGTCGTCGGCGGTCAGTGCGACGAAGGCGTCGAGATTGGTCAGTGCATGGTCCAGCGTGATCAGCACGCCGCCGAGAATCGGTGCGCCTTTCACTTCGTCCGGCAGCAGCGCGTAGCCTTCGGCATAGGCATTGGCCAGATCGCTGACCAGGTCCGCCAGCGCATCGGTGCTCAGCGTGGCGTCGCCCGCGAGCGTTTGCTGCGCCAGCACCAGCGCCGGCAGCAGCTGCTCGCCCAGCGGCGCCAGCGGCGTGCCGGCGAGCGGATTGGTGCCCGGCGCCGCGACCGGCTGGCCGCAGGTGACCGGCTGGCCCGCCAGATTTCCGGCGAGCGCATAGAGCAGGCCACTGAGATTGCCGACGAGGCGCTCGACCGCGGCAGTCGCATCCTCCAGCGGCAGATCGGTGGTGACGCTTGGATTCTCGATGCCGGCATCGATCGCGATCAGCAGTTCGTCGACGATGTCGAGAGTGTCCTGATTGACGGTCTTGTCGGTGCACAGCAGCACGCCCTGCAGCGGCGTGCCCGCCGCAGCGGTCGCCAGCGGCGTCAGCACCTGCGTCGAGACGGCGCTCTGTACCGGATCGAGCAGGCCGGCGGTCGGTTCGGGCGTGCCGCCACCGTCGCCGTTGCCATTACCGTTGCCATTGTCATTGCCGCCGGTGTCGATGCCGTCGTTGCCACCGCCGCCGCAGGCGGCGAGCATCATCGCAGCCGCAACCGCGGCAGCGAGAGAAAATTTCTTGAACATGAGACGAACTCCCCTGATGAGCTGGCGCGGTCCTGAATGATTGCGCGACTTCAATGATATACGGAAGTTATGCGTTTATCGCGATGTTTTCATTGGAGTGCCCGACGCCGATCACACCGTGATCTGCAAAGTCCGGCAATCGCGGGCACCGACGCGCGGATAAAAAAGAGGCCGCTTGCGCGGCCTCAGTTCGCTTACAGCCCGGGAGTGCAACAAATCAGGTGCTGCGGCACAGACCAAGGAAGCTCAGCAGGCAACCGCCGGTGCCACCGGTCAGCGGCGCCAGCAATGAACTGATCAGGTTGCGGATCGGTCCGTTGGCGAGATCGAGGGGCGAACTGCCGCTGCCGGCCTGTCCGAGAAAGTTCGGCAGCAGGGACACGAACTGCTCGACCAGATCGCTGAGCGGTGCAAAGGCGCTGCCGCCCAGCGGATTGCTCGGCAGGCCGCCGGTGGGATTGCCGGCGAGACCCGCGGTCAGGCTGGCGACTGCGTCGCGCAATGTCGTCAGCAGATCACTGGAAGCGCCGCCGCCGGCGGCGTTCTGCAGGTCGGCCACCGGCAAGACCTGGGTCAGCAGATCGCTCAGCACTCCCTGCACCAGCGCCTGGAAGGCGGAGGCGATCTGGGTGGCAGACGCGCCGGAGGCGCCCAGCAGCGAAATGGTCTTGAGCTGGGTCAACGCATTGTCGACCGTCGCCAGCAACCCGCCGACCACGGGTGCCGAGGTGACTTCGTCCGGCAGGGCATCGAGGCCATCGGCAAAGGCATTGGACAGCTGCGCGAGGATCGAGGCCAGCTGCGTGGCACTGAGCGGCGAGCTGCCGGAAGCGCCGAGCAACTGTTGCTGCGCGGCGCTCAGCGCCGGCAGCAAGGCGCTGCCCAGCGCGGCGAGCGGCGTTCCCGCCAGCGGGTTCGTTTCGGGGACCAGACTGCCACCGCCGGCTGCACCGCTGCAGCCCGCGGCGCCGGCCAGCGAATTCAGCAGGCCGGACAGATTGGCCACCAGCGCTGCTACGGCGGCCTGGGCTTCTTCCGGCGTGACCGCGCTCAGCGTGCCCGGATTCTGCAGGCCGTTGCCGAAGGCATCGGCAATATCGAGGATGTTGCGGTTGACCGCGGCGTCGGCGCACAGCAGCACGCCTTGCAACGGCGTGCCCGCAGCGGCCGTGGCCAGCGGCGAGATCACCGTGTCGGAGACCGCGTTCTGCACCGTATCCAGCGGGCCGGATACTTCGGTGCTGCCACCATTGCCATTGCCGCCACCGTTGTCCGGACCGCCTCCGCCGCCTCCGCCGCAGGCGGCCAGCATCGTGGCGGTGGCGATCGCGAGCGCCAGGGAAGTTTTCTTGAGCATCTAGGGACTCCGGTGCGTGAGGTATCGGCGGCAGCCTGTGAGCTGATCTGCGGGCGACGATAGACACGGCGACTGTCCAACTTGAGGCAACCGCGATGGAAGGTGCGGCGCATCGGATGGCCGGCGAGGGCAGGGCTCTGGTGCACTGCGATCGGTGCCGCTTCAGTTTTTGTGAGAAGAATTATCATTATTTATTCGGCACGATGAAGTCTTCACGCTGCGTATTTGACGATGGGGTCGCCGAGCGCGCGGCAGCTCGATAACGATCGCCTGCTCACTCGGATTAGCGCGATGCATGAAGACAGCCGGGGCGCTCTGGGCGCGCCGCGAATGCACGAAGACTTGGTTGAATAAGGTGAAAGGGCGAGCCTGAATCGCGTAGCGCGCTTGATGGCGAAGAACGGTCTGCAGGGCTGGCCTCGGAAGAAGCGCCGTGGTCAGCGGGCAGATCCGGGCTTGCCGCCACCGGGCGTCAGCAATCTGCTGGAGCGGGATTTCGATGCGCTGGAGCCAGAGACCAAGTGGGTGACGGACATCACCGAGATCGCCACCGACGAGGGCAAGCTGTATCTGTGCGTCGTCATCGATCTTTTCAGCAAGCTGGTGATCGGCTGGGCAATGCACCATCGGCAGGACCGCCAGATGGTGATGCGGGCCGCTGCTGTGCTCGATGAGTGCACCGGGGCATTGTGGTGACAACGCCGCCTGCGAAGGTTTCTTTGGCATGCTGAAACGTGAGCGCGTGCATCGCACGAAGTACGCAACAGTCGATATCGCCAAGGCCGATCTCTTCGACTACATCGAGCGATTTCATAACCCGAGAATGCGGCGTAGAGTCGCCAGGCAGGATCAGAAGTTTTCAGCTCTTTCTAAACCGTCCGTGGAAACGGGGTAGAACCCGAAGCATCGCGGCAAAAATGCCCTGGCCGGAATACGGGCGGTTGAAAATCCGGCCAGGGCAGCGGGACACACTGCTCAATACGCAGGTCCGCTGCCAGCAGATGCAGATCGCAAGAAAGCCCCGGCCAGTACGGCCGGGGCAATCAGCTTGAACCGGACGACGCCTCATCCAGCATCGGCATTGTCAGGGCGCAACTGGCTCAGAAGGCGAGCCACGGCGCAACGAAAACGCCCCGCAGCAAGCGGGGCGTTCTGCAAGATCTCAGCGACGTTGATCAGTGATTGTCGTTTATCGCGACCTGACCCGGATCCAGCTCCGTTACTTCGTAATACGGGGTGCCGAAGCCCTGAACCTCGTGTGACGTGAGGGTGCGATTGGCGACGCCCTGATCGATACGCTGCCGGATTGCCACACGGGCTTCCTCTTCGCTGGATGCCGTGACGAAGTACGAAAGCTGGCCGGGCCCCTGCGGATGAAAGGCGTATAGCTTCATGGGTGGAAACTCCACAGATGTGTCGTGATGAGCAAGTCTTTGGCCAGAGCTTAGCAAGTCTCGCGTCACTTCAGAGCGGCGAAAGTTCGGTGTGCACAGACGCTTTGCGAGCCCGGAGGATCAGCGAGCGTTATACGTCGTGCGTAAAAAACGGGGCTCCGCTGCTTGGGGGCCAAGCCAGGCGGGCGTCACCAGCTTGAGGTGAATACCCACGGCAACTGCCTGCGTGCGGCGCCGCACGCCCAGTTTTCCGAAAATGTTAGCGACGTGAAATTTGACGGTTGGCTCGCAAATCTTGGTTCGGCTCGAGATTTCCTGATTGGAATGGCCTTCGCAGATCAGTGCCAGGACTTCGATTTCGCGCTTGGTCAGCGGCTCGATCAGTCGATGTTTCATCGAGGCGGGGAATTCGCGGGAGTCGATGTTGTCGCCCATAAGGTATTGCGCGGGGTCGGTGGATCCATCCTCAAATTACGCCGCGTCTGGTATACGGTCCAATACTCATTGGCAAGAAACTTGATGCCGATCAAGTATCGGTCAGTCTGCAGAACCCTCTCTGATCAAGCCCCGCCGTGCGGCTTCACGGACTGCTGCGGTGCGGCGATGCACGCCCAACTTTGCGTAGATCCGGCGCCAATACCATTTGACGGTGGTGTCCACGACGCCAAGCTGTTGCGCAATTTCCGAAGTGGTCAGATGTTGAGCGCTCAGGCGCAAGATCCGTACTTCCTTGTGCGTGAGCGCACCGCCCGCTTCGGAATCGATGACGTCCGCCGTCGGCGTGCATTCCGTCACTTGCGGCCGAGGCGCCTGCACCAGCGCGGCGTCGCTCTGCAGGGCCTCAAGAGTGGCCAGCATGTCCGCCAACTCAGGGCTGGCATCGAGAAACAGGCGGACGTAGCCATGAACGACCTTGAGGCGTAGCGCGTCGAGCAGGCTGCGTTGCGCGGCGCGAACATCCCCGCCGCGCAGTTGCAGAAGTGCGAGGCTCAACAAAACCTCAATGGTTTCCCCGGGAGTCTGGCGGTCGCGCAGGTGGCCGAGCCAGCGTCTCATCAGCGTCAGTCCCTGTGCGATATCGCCTGATTCGGCATGAAGGCGCGCCAAGCTCAGGGCGTACTGCAGTTGCAGCCGGGTGGCGCGCCGGCCGGGCACGACACGCGCAAACCCTTCCCGGTAGCGAGGATCGCCCGTCAACTGAAGCGCATCGCGAGGCTGGCCCTCGGCGATCAGCAAGCTGATCCGTTCGCGGACCACGCAGGCCTGCAAGCGTGGCAGTCGATACTGCTCCGCTGTATGGCTGGCATTGTCGAGGGTTCTATGTGCATCGGCGTGACGACCATCGATCAGGTGCAGGCGCGCCTGCGTGCGATAGCGCGCGATCACCGAATCCGGCAGGCCGAAGGCGGCGGACAGGCTCTGCATGCGATCGAGTCCGGCACGCGCCGCAGTGAGATCATTGCATTCGTAGTGCAGGGCGATCAGCTCGCTGGCTGGCATGGCCGCGTAGCTGGATGCTTCGCCATGCAGGCGCACCGCGCTGGCATACGCCTGCCGCAATGCGGCATCCGCCAGCTTGAGTTCGCCGCGCAGGTGCAAGGTTTTGCCGACGACGGTATCGAGGAAGACCGTGCCGTAGATCGCGCGGGCGTCGATGAACTGCTCGCGCAACCCTTCCCATTCCGCCTGCGTCATCGTGGTGTCGAATGCCTCCCGCCGGCTCATCAGCAGCGCGGTGCGTATCGACAGACTCATGAAGCCATCGCGCAGGCCGTACTCGTTGATCCAGGTACGACCTTCTTCCTCCAGGGCGTCGAGCTGATCGGTGAAGGTGCGCATCATCACGTCATGATGTGCCAGCTTCTGCCGCAAAGCCTGAATCTCGGCATCCGGTAGCGTCGAGCGCTGTAGCTGCTGGCAGATCTCGAGCAGGCTGTCGCGTGCCTCGTCGAAGCGCCAGCGGATGATCTGCTCCCAGACCACTTCAAGCTGCAGGCGCGGCAGCGCCTTCATGACTGCCGGCGGCAGGCGCTGGGCATAGGCGTTGAGCGTGGCGGTCTGTCCACTGGCGAACAGGCTGGCACTGACCATGTCGACCAGTTCGCCGGCGCGCGCCGTATCGCCGATTGCGAACGCATGATCGATCGCGTCGATGGGATGCCCATTGCAAGCCAGCCATGCGCAGGCCCGGGCATGGATCGAGGCCGCGCGCTCGGCTTGAGTTTCGTGGGCGCGCTGACGGAGCAGTTCGGCGAACAGGTGATGGTAGCGATACCAGTGCCGGTCCCGATCGAGCGAGAACACGAATAGATTGTGCGTTTCGCAGTAGTCGATCATCTCCCGCGCATCGGTGCGGCCGAGGATCGCGTTGACCAATGCAGCGTTGAAGCGGGCGAGCAGCGCTGTGCCGAGCAGGAAGTCCTGAACATGCTGCGGCTGATGGCGCAGCACCTCGTCGATCAGGAAGCCGGCGACCGCACGATCCGTGCCAGCGAAGCAATCGAGAAAGCGTGCCGGGTCGGGCGCGGCGCGGACTGCGATCAGCGCCATTTGCAGGCTGGCAGGCCAGCCTTCGGTTTTGCGCCTGAGCGCGCGGATCTGCTCCGGTGTCAGATGCACCATGGAATCGTCACTGGCCAGCGCCGCTGCTTCCTCATCGGAAAAGGCCAGGTCGCCAAGTTCCAGCTCATGGAGACTGCCATGGGCACGCAGACGTGCAAGCGGCAGCGCCGGTACTTCGCGGGCGGCGACGATCAGATGCAGCG
>CBINNP010000024.1:0-22371 GCA_966252075.1 uncultured Solimonas sp. | reverse complement strand
AGACGCCGCCGTCGAGCTGCTGCGCATGCTGGACGGCATTGACGCTGGTGAAGATCCAGGCCCGCGCGTCGCGGCTCGCGGCCAGCACCCGCGCCGCACGCTGCGGGTGGCGCACCGGCTCGATCGCCTGCAGCGGCAGTCGCCGCACCTGCGCACCGCGTGCCTGCAGCAGGCGGCTCAGCGTCTCCGCCTGTGGCGCCGGCCGCGTCACCAGCACGCGGAGACCTCGCAGCGTGTCGGCCGTCACAGGCGGCGGCGATCAGACCGCGATGCCAAGCGCGGACAGGATGGTGCGGGCGCCGCTGGCCAGCAGCCGCTCGGCGAGCGCAGCGCCGAGCGCCGCGGCCTCGGCGACCGGGCCGTCGATGTCGCCACGGACCTGCTTGGAGCCATCCGGCGCCGCCACCAGTCCGCTCAGCCGGACGGTGTCTGCGTCGACCACCGCATGGCCGGCCACCGGCACCTGGCAGGCGCCGCCGAGCCGCGCGTTCATTGCACGCTCGGCGGCGAGGCGGATCGCCGAGCCGCGGTCGTCGAGCACGCGCAGGCGCTCCCGCGTGGCCGCGTCATCGCTGCGGCATTCGATGCCGATGATGCCCTGGCCGATCGCCGGGATGAACCGCGTCACCGCGAAGCTTTCGCGGATGCGCGCACCCAGGCCCAGCCGCGCCAAGCCGGCGTGTGCGAGCAGGATGGCGTCGTACTGATTTTCGTCGAGCTTGCGCAGCCGCGTGCCGACATTGCCGCGCAGATCGCGCACCGTCAGATCCGGGCGCTCGGCGCGCAGCTGCGCCTGGCGCCGCAGGCTGGAGGTGCCGACCACCGCACCGGCCGGCAGTTCGGCGAGCGCGGCGAAGCGATTGGACACGAAGGCGTCGCGCGGATCTTCGGTGGCCAGGAAGGTGGTCAGCATCAGGCCGTCCGGCTGCTGCACCGGCACATCCTTCATCGAGTGCACGGCCAGGTCAGCCCGGCCCTCCAGCATCGCCTGCTCCAGCTCCTTGACGAACAAGCCCTTGCCGCCGACGCTGGACAGCGGACTGCCGAGCAGCTGATCGCCGCGCGTGGTCATCGGCACCAGCACGACATCGAGGCCCGGATGCGCGGCCTGCAGGCGCGCCTTGACGTGCTCGGCCTGCCAGAGCGCCAGCGGGGATTCGCGGGTTGCGATGCGTAGGGTCATGGTCGACGCGGGGTATCCGATGAGAAGAATGCCGGGCGGCATTCTCCCATCATTCGCACCGGGGCGGACGCTCCGCCGCCGCGCTCAACAGCGGGTCGCGGGCAACAAACTAGCCGTCGGTAAGAAAGCGGCGCACCTCGGCCAGGCGTCGCCGCGACACCGGCATGGCCTGCGCGGCGTGTTTCATCTTCAGCCAGTGGTGCTGCTCGCCGTGGCGGTCACGCTCGAGGCTGGCAATGAAATGCGTATTGACCAGTGCCTTGCGGTGAATGCGCAGGAACTGCGGCGCCAGGTCTTCTTCCAGCGTCTTCAGCGATTCCTCGATCAGCACCTCGCCGTGCAGGTGCGCCACCGTCGTGTACTTCTGGTCGGCCAGGAAATAGACGACGTCCTGTACCGGCACACGGACCAGGCCGTCGCGCGTGGTGGCGAGGATGAACTCGCGCTTGAGGGGGCTGGCGGTCTCGGCGCCGCCACCGCGTGCCGGCTTGTGCGCGCGCGTGGGCTTGCGCACGCGCTGCAGCGCGTCGCGCAGCTTCTCGATGCGGATCGGCTTGAGCAGATAGCCTTGCGCACTGGCGTCGAAGGCCGACAGCGCATGCTCCGAATAGGCGGTGGTGAAGATCACCGCTGGCGGCACGTCCATCTCGGCGAGCTGGCGGCCGACCTGCAGGCCGTCGATGCCGCCCATGCGGATGTCGAGCAGCACCAGATCGGGTTCCTCGTCGTCGATCACGTCGAGTGCCGACTCGCCGTCGCCGGCCTCGCCGACGATGTCGTAGCCAGGGAATTCCTGCAGCAGCCGCTTGAGGCGTTCCCTCGCCAGCGGTTCGTCATCCACGATCACGACGCGCATGTCATTCCCCTCGTATCGGTCGCCGGCGCTACGCCGGCTCCGGCATGTTGATTTTGGGCAGCACGAGGCGTGCACGGAACACCCCACCCTCGAGCCGCAGATCACGTCCCAGTTCCAGACGTGCCCCTTCACCGTAAATCAGCTTGAGACGTTGAGCAATATTGTCGACGGCCACCTGGTTACCGTGCTTGGCCGGCTCGCTCTGCGGCGGAATCGGATTGCTCACCTCGATCACCAGACGGCCGAAGATTTCGCGGGCGGCAATGCGCACGACGCCCTGTTGCGCCAGTCGCGAAATGCCGTGATGGACCGCGTTCTCGATCAGCGGCTGCAGGATCAGCTTGGGCACCGGCCAGTCGAGCACGTCCTCCGGCATGTCCCACTCGACCAGCATCTTGTCGCCCAGGCGCAGCTTCTCGATGCGCAGGTAGGCATGGCACAACTGCATCTCTTCGAGCAGGCGGGCGATCTGCTGGCCTTTCTCCAGCGTCGCGCGGAACAGGTCGGAGAGGTCCTCGACCATCATCTCGGCGTCGTCGGGCCGCACCGCGATCAGCGCGGCCAGACTGTTGAGGGCGTTGAACAGGAAGTGCGGGCGGATGCGCGCATTGAGCGCCTGGTAGCGTGCCTCGCCCTCGGCGCGAACCTGCATCGACCACTGATGGCGAACCCAGAAGTAGCGCAGCAGCATCAGCGCGACGATGGCCGCGATCAGCGCATGGCGGATGATGAAGTGCTGCCGCGACTCGTCGTCCGAGATGAAGCTCCAGTCCATCGCCTGGGTGAGCCGGAAGGCGATATCGGCGGCGATGGTCACGATCACCACCAGCAGCCCCCAGCAGACGAAGAACACCACGCCGGGGCGCGCGTACTTGAGCCAGCGCCGCGCCGCGCACAGCGTCACCGCCGCGCACAGGCCGATGCTTTGCAGATACAGCGCGATCAGCACCCAGCGCTGCAGCACCGGGCCGCCATCGCTGTCGCCGGTCAGGCTCAGCACCACGGCGACCAGCAGCATGGTGAAGGCCAGCGACAGGATCGCCCGCACCTCGCAGAAATTGGGGATCAGCGCGAGCTGATGGCGGCGCAGCCTGGGTGTGATGCGTTCCACGTGGTGGCGTGTCGGTGACGGAGCAAAGCCAGCAGGCGGCCGGCGGCGCAAGCTTCGCAGTGCCGCCACGGGGCGGCAAGGGCCGCGAGCGCCCTTGGGGGTCCGTGCCCGCACCGTTCGGCGCCGGTGCCCGGGCAACGGCGCGCCGTATAATTGCCGCCCTTTTCTCCTGCCGTGGTGCGCGACGATGTCCGGGAACCAGAAGCTGTGGGGCGGTCGCTTTGCCGAGGCCACCTCCGAACTCGTCGAGAAGTTCTCCGAGTCGGTGAGCTTCGACGCGCGTCTGTACCGCCAGGACATCGCCGGCAGCCAGGCGCACGCCCGCATGCTCGCCAAGGTCGGCGTGCTGTCGGCCGCCGATGCCGAGGCGATCGTCAGCGGCCTGGACGCGATCCGCGCCGAGATCGACGCCGGCAGCTTCGTCTGGAGCGAGAAGCTCGAAGACGTGCACATGAACATCGAGGCGCGCCTCACCGAGCGGATCGGCGATGCCGGCAAGCGCCTGCACACCGGGCGCTCGCGCAACGATCAGGTCGCCACCGACCTGCGCCTGTACGTGCGCGACAGCATCGACCAGATCCTGGCGCTGATCGACCGCGTCGCCGAGGGCCTGCTCGGACTCGCCGAGCGCGAGGCCGACACCGTGATGCCGGGCTTCACGCATCTGCAGATCGCCCAGCCGGTCAGTTTCGGCCACCACATGCTGGCCTGGCGCGAGCAGATCCTGCGCGACCGTTCGCGCCTGGTCGACTGTCGCCAGCGGCTCAACCTGCTGCCGCTCGGCGCCGCCGCGCTGGCCGGCACGGTCTATCCGATCGACCGCCATTACGTCGCCGAATTGCTCGGCTTCGACGGCGTCACCGAGAACTCGCTGGACACCGTCTCGGATCGCGACTTCGCGCTGGAATTCTGCGCGGCCGCGAGCCTGATCGCCGTGCACCTGTCGCGCTGGAGCGAGGAGCTGATCCTCTGGGTCACGCCGATGTTTGGCTTCGTCAAGCTGCCGGACCGCTTCTGCACCGGCAGCTCGATCATGCCGCAAAAGAAAAATCCCGACGTGCCGGAACTGGTGCGCGGCAAGACCGGCCGCGTGGTCGGCAATCTCAATGCGCTGTTGGTGCTGATGAAGGGCCAGCCGCTGGCGTACAACCGCGACAATCAGGAAGACAAGCCGCCGCTGTTCGACAGCGTCGATACCGTCAGCGCCTGCCTGGCCGTTTATGCCGAGCTGATTCCGACGATCGAGGTGCAGCGCGCCGCCTGCCGCGCGGCCGCGGCCAAGGGTTTCTCGACCGCGACCGACTTCGCCGACTACCTGGTCGGCAAGGGCCTGCCGTTCCGCGACGCCCACCATGCCTGCGGCTCGGCGGTGGCCTACGCGCAACAGAAGAATGCGGATCTCGCCGAGCTGACACTGGCGGAGCTGCAGCAGTTTTCGTCGCTGGTGGAGGCCGACGTGTTCGCCAAGATCACGCTGGAAGGCTCGCTGGCCGCGCGCAACCACTACGGCGCGACCAGTCCGGCGCAAGTGCGTGCGGCGATCGCGCGCGCGCGCGCCGACCGGCGCTAGGGACTCAGGAACTGCCGAGCAGCGAGCGCGGCGGCAAGGCGGCCGGCGCTTCGAGCATGCGCCGCAGACGGCGCAGGTCGATGGCCATCTGCACGCGGATCAGCGCTGCGAACAGCGGGTGCAGCCAGGCCCGGGCGCCGCTCGGCAGCAGGCGCAGCTCGTAGCGCAAGCAGGTGCCCTGCGCCGCCGGCTCGAACAGCCGGCGTCCTTCGCAGGACAGCGGGCCGCTGAGCATGCGAAAGCTCACACGGCGGCCGGGTTCGAAGGCGAGGATCTCCGCCAGCGACTGCGCACGCAGGCCGCCCAGATGCACGGTCTCCACCCTGACCTGCGTGCCGACACGCGGCAGGCCGCCGTCGCTCACCGAACGCACCGCGCGGCGCCACAGCGGATCATTGCGATAGTCGCCCGCCAGCGCGAATACGACGCCGGGGGGACGGGCAATGACGATGTGGGCGGAAACCGTGAGCATGGTGGCAGTATGCTCGGCAGGCACGAAGCGTGCCGCGAACTGCGGCACAAAACGCTTTTGTCTGGCAAGGCGATCAGAAAAAGCTGGCAGCCGCGTAACGAGCAGCGCCGCTGCGCCGATCATGCCGGCTTTCGCGAGTCGTAATGCTGCCGCTGTCCGGTCTTCGCCGCGGCAGCGATAGCCTCGATCATCCGGTGCCGCACCACGGCGTCGCCGAAATCCGGAGCGGTCTGGCTGCCGCTGCGCAAATCGTCGGCCACGCGCAGATAGGCCTGCGCGAGATTGAACGGCAGACCTTCCGGCGTTGCCGCCGGCGCCCAGCGGCACGAGGCCGGCAGCGGCAGATCGACCACCTTGCTGACGCCGCCGCGCGCACCCTTCATCCGCAGCGGCATCATCTGGATATGGCCGAAGTCGCCCTCGATCAGCAGATCGCCTTCGCTGCCGTTGATCTCCCAGAGGAAGTTGTGGCCGCGCGACAGGCCGCCGCGGAAATGCACCGAAGCCACCGCGCCGCTGTGCAGCGTGCCGGTAACGCTGACCTGGTCGGCGACATTGCTGTCGAGCAGCCTGCCGTCCTCGGCACGCACGACCTGCGGCCGGCGTGTGGCGAACGTGGCGTTGAGCTCGGCGAACTCGCCGAGCAGCCAGCAGAACGCATCCATGGTGTGGCCGAACGGGATCGTCAGCATCGACGCACCATTCTTGCGGTCGAGCAGGTACTCGTAGCAGCTCAGCACGTCGGCGCCCCAGTTGAAGGCAGACGCGACGATCGACGACGACAGCACGGTGCCCACATACCCTTGCGCGAGCAGCTCACGGATGTGGTTGATCACCGGCGCCGCACGCGCTTGCAGGCCGACGCGCGCGAACACGCCGGTCTCGCGCGCCATGCGCTCCAGCTGCTCGGCCTCGGCCAGACCATTGCCGAGCGGCCACTCGCAGTACAGCGCCTTGCGCGCCTGCAGCGCCGCGGTGGCCAGTTCCAGGTGATGCGGCACCTTGACCGCGACCACCGCCAGATCGACCTCCGGTCGCGCCAGCAGCGCCTGATGGTTGTCGAACGCCAAAGGGACGCCATAGGCTTTTGACGCCGCTTCGGCGGTCGCCTTGCGGCTGGTGCTGAGCGCGCTCAGCTCGAACTGCGGCAGCGAGCGCAGCGCCGGGATGTGCGCATCCGACGCCCAGCCACGCTCCGGGCTCGCACCGATGATGCCGACGCCGATGCGCGCGCTCATGCCCGGACTCCGCCGCCACTCGCCGTACTCAGCCGCATAGCACCTCGGTCGCATGCGTGGTATCGAGGTACTCCTTGACCATGCGGATCTTGCCGTCGCGGACGATGTGCAGGAAGTGATAGAGATTGTTGTAGACCTTGCCGGAGCTCATCACCGCGTACGACTCGGCCTCCATCGCCACGCGCTCGCCCTCGGCGGTCCACGCCGACGGCGTCATGCGGATGCCGTCGCGGGTATTGGCGGAGACGCCGGCCAGCAGCTCGGCGAACTGCGCCTTGTCGCGGCTGCCGGCGAGGCAGAATTTCTGCGGGCTGCCGGCGATCCACCAGGTGAACTCGCGGTCGTCGAGACAGGCCAGCGCGCCCTGCTGATCGCCGCGCGAGAACGCCTCCCAGAAGCCGGCGACGATCTTCTTGTTCTGTTCAGTGCTCATCGTCATCTCCCTCGTCTTCAGAGCAGCTGTACGACCTGGCCGGCATCGACCGGCAGGATCGCGCCGTTGATGTAGGAGCCGGCGTCGCTGGCCAGCAGCAGCAGCGCGCCGTCGAGTTCCTCGACGCGGCCGACGCGCTTGAGCGGCAGGCGCTCGATGTCGGCCTTGCCGGCGTCGGTGTCGAAGTAGCCGGACACCATCTCGGTCATGAAGTAGCCCGGCGCGATGGCGTTGCAGCGGATGCCGTGGCCGAACATGTCGCGCGCCATCGAGCGCGTCAGCTGGTTCACCGCCGCCTTGAGGCTGCCGTAGATCGGCACGCCCATCATCACCTGCTCGCCGGTGACCGAGGTGATGTTGACGATCGCGCCCTTTTCGCCCGCCCTGATCAGCCGCTCGCTGAAGGCGCGACAGGTGCGCATGGTGCCGGACAGATTGACGTTGATGAGGTTCTGCCAGGCCTCGTCGCTGACGGCCGGAAACGGTCCGAAATCGAGCTGCGCGGCGCTGTTGACCAGCACGTTGACGCGCCCGCCGGCGGCTTTCTCGGCACGGTCGAACAGCTTCTCGACGGCATCGGTGCTGCCGATGTCGACGTCGAGCGCAATCGCCTTGCCGCCGGCCTTGATGATGCCGGCGGCGACCTGCTCTATGCGCTCCTTCTGCCGCGCCGCGCAGATCACCGTCGCGCCGGCGTCAGCCAGCGTGTGCGCGAAGCGGCGGCCCATGCCGGTGCCGGCGCCGGTCACCAGCGCGATCCTGCCTTTGAGCGAAAACAGGTTCTCGATATTCGACATGCTCTTCTCCTCGTCGTCTCTTATGTATGGCGTTTGTTTATGGCGTCGTTGTTCGGGCATTCACTCGCTGTTGCGGCGACGCACCGACCAGGCGCGCTCGCGCAGGCTCTTCTGCCGCGCCTCCGGCGTGATCGCCGGCGTCGACGCCGGCAGCGCCGCGCGCAGCTGCGCCAGCTTGACGCGGCGTACTGTCGGAATCGGTGCGCCATCGGCCTTGTAGTAACGGATCGCCAGCAGGCCGCGCTCGTGTCCGCCGGCATCGAGCCAGTTGGCGATGCCTGGATCGCGGTGCGAAATCACCGCGCGGAACAGGCCGTCGGCATCGATCTCGGCCTGATGACCGTTGAGCGAGGTCTGCCGCAGGTGGAAGTCGCGTGCCTCCCAGAAGTGGCTGCACAGCTGGATGCTCCAGTACGGCGCCTGCGGCAGCCTGACCTCGACGATCAGCGCCTCGTCCTCGGCGCACTGGTAGACGCCCTTGCCGTACTGCAGGTCCTTCCAGCCGAAGTCGATGCTGTCGAAGATCATCGAGTTCTCGGGCGCGGTGTAGTAGGTGTTGACCACCTGCTGGAACCGCGCCGGCGCCTGCCGCAGCCAGTCCGACAGCAGCTGCAGATTGCTGGCGACCTGCTCCTTTTTCAGCGGCGGCGGCGGGTAGGTGGCACCGACGCGCTGGATGTTGAGCCGTGCCGGCTGCTCGCGCAGCCAGTCGTAGTAGTACTGGCGGAAGATGATGTTGCCGGGCCCCTCGGCGAGCTGCACCCAGTTGCTGTGCGGCACGTCCGCCGGCTTGTCGCGGCTAAGCACGATCTCGACATGATTGTCCGGACCGACCTGGAAGTCGGAACGGCGATCGAACAGCTTCCACTCATTGATGTGCGCAAAGTGGCCCTGCCGCGTCTCGATGTCGAACAGCTTGGCGGTGCCACGGTCGCCGGCGATGCGGTAGACGTGATCGCCATGCACCGCCGCCCATTCGTAGTGACAGTCGGTGGCCGGCAGCCCCCAGTGAATGCGCGTGCTCAGGAAGTGGAAGAACTGCGGATAGTCGGCGTCCGCCAGTTCCATCGTCATCGGGATCGCGCCGGCGATCAGCCGCGTCAGGTAGCGCACGCCCTCTGAGCGCGTCAGATCATCCTTGACCAGCGGATCGCTCCAGACCAGCTTTTCCATCTCGCTGATCGTGCGCGTGAACTCGCGCCAGATCGCCGGGTTGTCGAAACCCATCTCGGCGATCCGCGCCGCGGCCAGGTCATCCATATGCAGTCTCCTCGGCAGCCGCGCTTAGCGCGACGTGATGAAGCGCGCGCGGTAGGCCGCGAAGCGCCGGTCGATTTCGTCCAGATCCAGGCCGTAGTGCGCGGCGCTGTAGTCGTATTTGCCCCAATGGTGTTCGGGCCGGCGCGCGTCGTAGTCGCGGAAGGCAGCCACCGCTTCCGGCGTCAGCCTGCGGCCGGCTTGTGCATAGACGCGCGCGATGACGCCGACGACGTCCTGGCAGATATCCTCGAACTGCACGTCGATGACGCGGCCCGCCGGCAGCTGCTCGCGTGCACTCAGGTTGCGGTCGAGCTGCTCGGCCCAGTAGTCGAACATGTCGCGGCCGATCTCGACCGGATCGACATGGTCGCTGCCCATCTTGCGGGCCTCCTCGATCAGCGAGGCGAACGAGGGGATCACCTTGCGCGGATCGCGGTGGCAGTGCACGACGGTGGCGTCCGGAAAAGTCTCCAGCAGCGTCGGCAGATCGCCGATGTGCACCGGCGATTTCATGATCCACGGCCGGCCGCGGCCGCCGCCGTCCTGCCACTGCAGGTACTGCAGGATGCCGCGCAGCAGCTGGTAGGTCGGCCGCGGGTCGGCCTTGGAGAAGTAGTCGCGGTACGACGGCACGCGCGAGAACAGCCACGAGATCATGCACTCGTGCGACATGTCCATGATGTGCAGCTCTTCGTCCGGCTCCAGCGCCTCCATCGGATGCCGCGCCATCCAGCCGGGAAACACCGTCGCCAGCGTCTTCTCGACGCTCAGTCCCGCTTCGATGCGAGCCTTGGGCTGGCCCGGCAGTTCGCCGGGGAACGGTGCCGGGTTGAGCGAGCGCCACAACTCCAGGCGCTGCACGCCCGGATCGGCCGACATCACGCGCTGCAGCTTCGAGGTGCCGGTGCGCGGCAGGCCGAGAATGACGATCGGCTTGACGATCCGCTCTTCGCGGATTTCCGGGTGGCGCTTGAGGTCTTCCAGATAGCGCAGGCGGTTGGCCAGCAGGCGGATGATGCCGCCGTAGACCATCTGCTCGCCGATCGCATTGAGGCGCGCTTCCCGAGGCAGCGCAGCGACCAGCGAACTGAGGCCTTTGACGAAATGGCGGTCGCCGTAATCGTCCAGTCCGGTCTCGGCGCTGGCTGCGGCCAGCAGGCCGTCGACTGTCTGCGGCAGCGCGGCGGGAGCCTGCGCTTCTGCGGTTTCGCTCATGTCTGTGTCTCCTGACGACGCGTTGGTTTTGTGTGCGGCGATGCGTCCGGAGCCGATCTTGTTGCGGCCGCCGCGGCCGGGACTATCAGATTCGTCTCGGCGTTTTTTCCTGATTCGTCCACGCGCCGACACCTGACAAGGCGGGCGGATCTGTTATTTACTTATGTCAGAATCGATTCATAAAGCGCTGCCATGACGGCGCTGTTGTCGAGGAGAGCGAGCCATGAGTGACAAGGCACTGCGCGCGGTCGATGCCATCCGCGGCATCTGCACGAGCGGGCCTTCGCTGGTCCGCGATTCCGACGCGCGGCGCGGCGTCGGCCTGTACGGCTGGAACACCGGCCCGGTGCAGGAGGTGCATATCCCGGAGAACGGCGAATTGATCGTCTCGCTGCATCTGGGCGGCGCCCGCCGGGTGCGTTTGTTCACGCATGAGGGGCTGACGCGCTCGTTTTCCAAGCCCGGTGACATCACCTTGATGCCGCGCGGCAAGCCGATCAGCTTTCGCACCGACGGTGCCGTCGAGTTCGCGACGCTGCATTTCTCGCCGGAAAGCCCCAATCGCCGTCACGCCGACGAATGGGCGCGGATCCTCGGCCAGTCCGACTGCCTTTTCGCATTCCGCGACGAGTACGTGCTGGCCAGCGTCAGGGCGCTGATGCAGGCCTCACGCAGCCGCAGCCGCGATACCGAGCGCTACTGCGCGCGTCTGCTGGATTCGCTGGTCGCGCATCTGGCCATGCTGGTCGAACGTGGCGGCCCCGAGCAGATCGATCTGCCGATGCGGCTGCAGCGCGGGCCGCGACAGCCGGACTTCGACGCCGTGCTGCGGCAGATCGAGCAGCATCTGGCCGATAAGCTGACGCTCGACGAGCTGTCGGCGCGCGCCGGCGTCAGTCGTGCGCTGTTCGCACGCGAGTTCAGCACACGCTTCGGCTGTTCACCGCACCGCTATCTCAACCGCCGTCGCGTCGAGCGTGCCAAGCAGCTGTTGCGCGAAGGGCTGCAGCGCGAGGGCAGGCACAGCCTCGCCGATATCGCCTATGAGGTCGGCTTCAGCGGCCAGTCGCATTTCTCGACGATCTTCAAGTCGCTCGAAGGCTGCACGCCGATCGGCTACGTCAACGCACTGCGCAACTCCTAAGGCTTGCGCACGTCGAAGCCGCGCGCGCGCAGCAGCGCGATCAGGCCATCGCGGCCATACAGATGGGCGGCGCCGACGATGACCAGTTGTGGCCGCGACTGGCGCAGCCGGGCATCCAGCGCCGGCAGCCAGGCCCGGTTGCGATCGGCCAGCAGCGCCGCGTAGACGCGCGGGTAGTCGCTCCGGGTGTCGTCGACCAGCTGTTCGACGAAGCCCTCGTCGCCGCGCTGCCAGGCCTCGAACAGCTGCTGCGGCGCCTGCTCGTCCTGCTGCTGCTCGTCGAGCGCGGAGCGCAGCAGCTCGATGCCGGTGGCGCCGCGCATGGCACTGAACAGCTTCAGGTGTGCAGCCGGTGTCTCGAACCAGGCGATGGTCTTGCGGTCGCCGCGTGCGCGCTGGTGGAAGTACTGGTCGATGCCGAAAGCCGACTCGAAGCCGCTGCGCTCGTAGCCCACCAGCTCCAGCGTCAGCGCGCAGAACCAGGCGGCGTAGGCGTCGCAGACGTCGGCCGGCAGGCCGACCGCGGTGGCGACCGTGCGCACCCGCTGCAGCAGCGCCGCATCGGCCTCGTCGACCAGCCGGCCCTGCTGCGCGGCAGCGAGCACCGTCTGCTGCGCCTGGGCATCGTCGAGCGCGTCGAGATCGCTTTCGAACACTAACGTGTCGGCCTGCGCGTAGGCGGTCTCCAGCGCCGCGGGCAATGGATGCGCGGCCTGCGGCAGCAGGTGCACGGAGCCGAGCAGGTAGTGGCGGTACTTGCCGTCATTGACCTGCCAGAGGAACGGTGCGCCGGCGCGGCTGCCTGCCGCCGCGACAGCGTCGTCGTGACCGGAGTGGGCGAAGGCACTGCCCGTGAACAGCCAGGCCAGCGCCAGCCGCCGCCAATACCTCATGCCGGGGCGGTTTCCGCGTCGGGGTCGGCCACCAGCCAGCTACCGGCGGCCGAGGTGGCGCCGCCGAGCGCGGCGAAGTCGAACAGCTTCGGGTCGGCGAGCTGCGAAGGGGCGACGTTGGTCAGTGACGCGAACACCTGTTCGACGCGATTGGGGTGCTCGCGCTCCCAGGCGTCCATCATCCGGCGCACCTGCTTGCGCTGCAGCTGCTCCTGCGAGCCGCAGAGGTTGCAGGGAATGATCGGGAAGCCCTGCTGCTCCGCGTAGGCGGCGATGTCGCGCTCGCGGCAGTAGGCCAGCGGGCGGATGACGACGTTGCGGCCGTCGTCGGACTGCAGCTTTGGCGGCATCGCCGCCAGGCGGCCGCCGTGGAACAGGTTGAGGAAGAAGGTCGCGACGATGTCGTCCTTGTGATGGCCGAGCGCGATCTTGGTGTAGCCGTGTTCGGCCGCATAGGTGTACAGCGAGCCGCGGCGCAGGCGCGAGCACAGCGAGCACATGGTCTTGCCTTCCGGGATCACGCGCTTGACCACCGAGTAGGTGTCCTGCTCGATGATGTGGAAGTCGACGCCGCGGTTCTTCAGGTATTCCGGCAGCACGTGCTCCGGAAAGTCCGGCTGCTTCTGGTCGAGGTTGACGGCGGTGATGTGGAACTTGACCGGCGCTTTCTGCTGCAGCTGCAGCAGCATTTCCAGCATCGTGTAGCTGTCCTTGCCGCCGGACAGGCAGACCATCACGCGGTCGCCGTCATTGATCATGTTGTAGTCCATGATCGCCTGCCCGACCTGGCGGCGCAGCCGCTTGGCGAGCTTGTTCTGCTCGCGGCGCTCCTGGCCGCCGGCGGCCGGTGCGGACGGGTGGAACTGGATCGGGTGGACGACGGCGGACATCGGCAGGGGCGCGGGTGGTCAAAGACGCGCCATTGTCGCATGCGCCGCGGCCTCCAGGCGCGCGCTCCGGCGAGGCTTCAGAGCCGGTTCAGTCGCTTTTTTCTTATGATGCGGCGTTTGCACCGCAAGCCCATTCCTCAAGCAACAGATTGGTCGACATGATCAACCGTCGTGAATTCATCGCTGCCGGCAGCATGAGCGCTGCCCTCGCCGCCCTCGGCATCACGCCCGAGGCGCTGGCCGCCAACAAGGTGCGCCTGGGCGGCGCCAAGGCGTTCTCGTTCGAATCGCTGGTGGCGCAGGCCAAGGCCCTGGCCGCCAAGCCGTACGAAGCGCCGCCGCCGCTGCCGAAGGCGGTGCTGGACCGCATCGACTACGAGCAGCACGGCAAGATCAAGTACAAGCCGGACTACGCCGTGTTCGCCGACGGCCCCGGCCAGTACCCGCTGACCTTCTTCCATCTCGGCCGCTACTTCCAGTCGCCGGTGCGGATGTACCTGGTCGAAGGCGGCGACGCGCGCGAGATCGTCTACGACACCTCGTACTTCGAGATGCCGAAGAACAGCCCGGCCAAGGAACTGCCGCGCGGCGCCGGCTTCGCCGGGTTCCGGTTCCAGGAGAGCCGCAAGGCTGGAACCAAACTGGACTGGAAGAAGAACGACTGGGTGGCCTTCCTCGGCGCCTCCTACTTCCGCGCGATCGGCGAGCTGTTCCAGTACGGCCTGTCGGCGCGCGGCATCGCCATCGACGTCGCGCAATCGGAGCGGCCGGAGGAGTTTCCCAACTTCACGCGCTTCTACTTCGAGCCGCCGGCCAACGACAGCAGCGACACGGTGATCGTCAACGCGCTGCTGGAAGGGCCGAGCATCACCGGCGCCTGGCGCTTCGTGATGAAGCGCGCCAAGGCGGTGGTGATGGACATCGACTGCGCGATCTTCCTGCGCCGCGACGTCGCCCGCCTCGGCATCGCGCCGGCGACCTCGATGTACTGGTACTCGGAGACGGTCAAGCAGACCGCGATCGACTGGCGTCCGGAAGTGCACGACTCCGACGGCCTGGCGCTGTGGACCGGCAGCGGCGAGCGCATCTGGCGCCCGCTCAACAACCCGGTGCGGACGATGGCCTCGGCGTTCTCCGACGACAACCCGAAAGGCTTCGGCCTGCTGCAGCGCGACCGCGATTTCGACAACTATCAGGATGGCGTCGCCTACGACCGTCGGCCGAGCCTGTGGGTCGAGCCGATCGACGGCTGGGGCGCCGGCACCGTGCAGCTGGTCGAGATCCCCACCGACGACGAGATCCACGACAACATCGTCGCGATGTGGGTGCCCAAGGCGCCGGCCAAGGCCGGCAACGAGTACCGGCTGAAGTACCGCCTGCACTGGGCCGCCGACGAGCCGTATCCGACGCCGCTGGCGCGCTGCGTGGCGACGCGTCTCGGCCGCGGCGGCCAGCCGGGCCAGCCACGGCCGGCCGGCGTGCGCAAGTTCATGGTCGAGTTCAAGGGCGGGCCGCTGGAGAAGCTGCCGTTTGGGGTGCGTCCGGAAGCGGTGCTCAGCGCCTCGCGCGGCAAGTTCAGCTACGTGTTCACCGAGGCGGTGCCGAACAACGTGCCGGGGCACTGGCGCGCGCAGTTCGATCTCACCGTCGACGGCGACGCGCCGGTCGACATGCGCCTGTACCTGAAGAACGGCAACCAGACACTGTCGGAAACCTGGCTGTACCAGTACCACCCGTAGCGGCAAGCCGCTCGCCACGAGAAAGGCCCCGTCATGATGACGGGGCCTTTTCTGCATCTGGCGCCACGACGCGCGCTCAGGTCGCCGATTGTTCCTGCACCGACAGCAGGCGGTTGTCCGCGTCGGTGGTTTCCAGGCGCACGGTGAAGCCCCAGAGCCGCGCCAGATGCTTGAGCACTTCGCCGGCCTCCTCGGACAGCGGGCGCCGGCGATGCTGACGATGGCGCAAGCTCAGCGAGCGGTCGCCGCGATGATCGTAGCGGACCACCTGGATGTCCGGCACCAGGCTGTCGCGGTTGTACTGCTGGCTCAGCAGCTGCCGCACGCGGCGGTAGCCCTGCTCGTTGTGGATCGAATCAACCAGCAGGTGATCGTCGCTCTCGCGGTCGGCGATCGCGAACAAATGAAACTCGCGGATCAGATGCGGCGACAGGAACTGGCCGATGAACGATTCGTCCTTGTAGTTGCGCATCGCGAAATCGAGAACCTTGAGCCAGTCGCCGCCGGCGATGTCCGGGAACCAGGCGCGATCCTCGGCGGTGGGATGCTCACAGATGCGGCGGATGTCCGTCATCATCGCGAAGCCCAGCGCATACGGATTGATGCCGCCATAGCCGCGCTGGTCGTAGCCGCGCTGCGTGACGACATTGGTGTGCGAGCTGAGCACTTCGAGCATGAAGCCGTCGTTGACCAGGCCCTTGTCATACAGACGGTTCAGAAGGGTGTAATGCCAGAAGGTCGCCCAGCCTTCGTTCATCACCTTGGTCAGGCCCTGCGGATAGAAGTACTGCGCCATCTTGCGGACGATGCGCACCAGCTCGCGCTGCCAGGGCTCCAGCTTGGGCGCGTGCTTCTCGACGAAATACAGCAGGTTCTCCTGCGGCTCCGGCGGATAGACCGACTCCGCTTCGCCGCGGTCGCGGCCATTGCCGTTGCGCGATGGCAGCGTGCGCCAGATTTCGTCGTACTGCTTCCAGGCGTAATCCTCGCGCTCGCGCTGACGCAGCCGCTCCTCATCGGCCGATAGCGGCGTGGGCTGGCGATAGCGGTCGACACCATGGCTCATCAGCGCATGGCAGGAGTCGAGCGTGTTCTCGACCGCCTCGTGGCCATAACGCTCCTCGCACTGCAGCACGAAGTTCCGCGCGAACACCATGTAGTCGATGATCGCGTCGGCATTGGTCCACTGCCGGAACAGGTAGTTGCCCTTGAAGAAGGAGTTGTGACCGTAGCAGGCGTGCGCGATCACCAGCGCCTGCATCGGCACGCTGTTCTCCTCCATCAGATAGGCGATACAGGGGTTGGAGTTGATGACGATCTCGTACGCCAGCCCGCGCATGCCGCGGCGATACATCTGCTCGTTCTTGATGAACTCCTTGCCG
The DNA here is from genome assembly GCA_966252075.1 of uncultured Solimonas sp. GTDB lineage: Bacteria > Pseudomonadota > Gammaproteobacteria > Nevskiales > Nevskiaceae > Solimonas. The sequence goes on along the minus strand of CBINNP010000024.1, from coordinate 6,188 downwards.
TAGCTCCAGTGCGGATAGCCGATCGGCAGGCCGAGCGAGGCGTAGGCGTCGAGCATCTGCTCGGAGGCGATCACCTCGATCTGGTTCGGATAGCAGTCCAGCTTGAACTCTTCGCGGGCGATCTTGCCGATCTCGCGGTCGTAGTCGGTCAGCAGCTCGAATGTCCACTCGGCGCCGGTGGACAGCGGACCTTGCAGGCAGTTCACGCAGCCTCCTTGCGGAACAGCTCCCGCAGCACCGGATAGACGCCGCCCCGCTCGTTGACGGCCGCCATCGCGAACTTCTCGCTGTCGATCCGCTGGTAGGCGTGGGTCAGCGGGCTGATGCGGCTGGAGTCGTCCGGGACTTCCACATAGGCGAAGTAGCGCAGCAACGGCAGCAACTGATCGGTCAGGCAGGCACGGCTCTTCTCCGGATCGGCACCGAAGGCATCGCCGTCGGAGACCTGTGCGCCGTAGATGTTCCACTCCTCCGTCGGATAGCGGGCGACGACGATCTCGTGCATCAGCTTCAACGCCGACAGCACCACCGTGCCGCCGCTCTGCGTATCGTGGAAGAAGGCGTCCTCTTCGACTTCCTGGGCGTTGTCGGTATGGCGGATGAAAACCAGCTCGACGCGCTTGTACTTGCGGCTGAGGAACAGGTACAGCAGCGTGAAGAAGCGCTTGGCGAGATCCTTCTTGTCCTCGCTCATCGACGCCGACACGTCCATCAGGCAGAACATCACCGCGCGCGACACCGGCTGCGGCACCTTGACGCGATGGCGGTAGCGCAGATCGATTTCGTCGAGGAAGGGCACGCGGTCGATGCGTCGCTGCAGTTCGGCGATCTCCTCGTCCGGCGGCACCTCGCGCTGCCGGAGGTCGGCGAGCTGGCGCTTCAGTGGCGCCTCGAGCGCGATGCGCCGCGCCATGGCCTGGCGCAGCGAGCGCGCGACCGACAGATTGGCCGGTACGCCGGACGGCGTATAGCCGGCACGCTGCAGCTTGTATTCGTTGACGTCCCCGAGCGTGTTGCGGATCAGGTGCGGCAGCTCCAGGTCGTCGAAGAACAGGTTCAGGAACTCCTCGCGCGACAGCGAGAAGCTGAAGTCGTCCTGCGTCGGCCCGCCCTGTCCCTCGCCTTCGCCGGAGCCGCCACCACTGGCGCCGCCGTCCGGGCGCGGCAGCCGGTCGCCGGCGGCGAACCTGTGATTGCCCGGCAGGACGATATCGCGATCGCCGCCCTCGCCATGTCCGAACTGCGGTTCCGAGATGTCGCGGACGGGGATGCTGACGTCCCCGCCGCGATCCATGTCGGTGATCGAACGCTTCGACACCATGTCGGCGACCGACTTGCGGATCTGCTCCTTGTACCGGCGCAGGAACCGCTCGCGGTTGACCGTGTTCTTGTTACGGTCGTTGAGCCGACGGTCGATGATGATCGACATCTGCCTCTCCTCAGCGTACTTACGCCGACTTGCGCACCCTCAGGTACCACTCGGACAGCAGCCGCACCTGCTTCTCGGTGTAGCCCTTCTCGACCATGCGGCTGACGAAGCTCTCGTGCTTCTTCTTGTCCTCGACGGACGCCTTGGCGTTGAAGGAGATCACCGGCAGCAGTTCCTCGGTCGACGAGAACATCTTCTTCTCGATGACCTCGCGCAGCTTCTCGTAGCTGGTCCAGCGCGGATTCTTGCCGCCGTGCTGGCTGCGCGCGCGCAGCACGAAGTTGACGATCTCGTTGCGGAAATCCTTGGGGTTGGCGATGCCGGCCGGCTTCTCGATCTTCTCCAGCTCCGAGTTGAGCGCGCCGCGGTCGAAGGACTCGCCGGTTTCCGGATCGCGGTAATCCTCGTTCTGGATCCAGTAGTCGGCGAACGTGACGTAGCGGTCGAAGATGTTCTGACCGTACTCGGAGTACGACTCCAGGTACGCCGTCTGGATCTCCTTGCCGATGAATTCGGCATAGCGTGTCGCCAGGTAGCCCTTGATGAACTCCAGATAGCGGCGCTGGGTTTCATCCGGCAGCTGCTCGCGGACGATGCGTTGCTCGAGCACGTACATCAGGTGCACGGGGTTGGCGGCGACTTCGGTCTGGTCGTAGTTGAAGACCGCGCTGAGCACCGTGTAGGCGAAGCGTGTCGACATGCCGGTCATGCCCTCGTCGATGCCGGCGTAATCGCGGTACTCCTGGTAGCTCTTGGCCGCCGGATCGGTGTCCTTGAGGCTCTCGCCGTCGTAGACACGCATCTTGGCGAAGATGCTGGAATTCTCCGGCTCCTTCAGGCGCGTCAGCACCGAGAACTGCGCCATCATCTCCAGCGTGCCGGGCGCGCACGGCGCCATTGCCAGCGAGCTGTGCTTGAGCAGCTTGCCGTAGATCTTCACCTCTTCAGACACCTGCAGGCAGTACGGCACCTTGACGATGTAGACGCGGTCGAGGAAAGCCTCGTTGTGCTTGTTGTTGCGGAAGCTCTGCCACTCGCTTTCGTTGGAATGCGCCAGGATCACGCCGTTGAACGGTATCGCCGAGAAGCCTTCGGTGCCCTTGAAGTTGCCTTCCTGCGTCGCCGTCAGCAGCGGGTGCAGCATCTTGATCGGCGCCTTGAACATCTCGACGAATTCCAGCAGTCCCTGGTTGGACTGGCACAGGCCGCCGGAGTAGGAGTAAGCGTCCGGATCGTCCTGCGAATACAGCTCCAGCTTGCGGATGTCGACCTTGCCGACCAGCGAGGAGATGTCCTGGTTGTTCTCGTCGCCCGGTTCGGTCTTGGCGATCGCGATCTGGCGCAGCACCGAGGGCTGCAGGCGCACCACGCGGAACTGGCTCAGATCGCCTTCGTACTCGGCCAGCCGCTTGAGCGCCCAGGGCGAGGCGATGCCGCCGAGCACGCGCTTGGGGATGCCGTATTCGGCCTCCAGCGTCGGGCCGTCGCGCTCCGGCGAAAACAGGCCCAGCGGCGACTCGTTGATCGGCGAGCCTTTGAGCGCGTAGACCGGATAGGTTTCCATCAACGACTTCAGGCGTTCTGCAATCGACGATTTGCCGCCGCCGACCGGACCGAGCAGATAAAGCACCTGCTTGCGTTCTTCGAGCCCCTGCGCGGCGTGCCGGAAAAATGCCACGACCTGGGCGATGACGTCCTCCATGCCGAAGAACTCGCGGAACGCCGGATAGCGCCGGATGATGCGGTTGGAGAACAGGCGCGACAGACGCGGATCATTGCGTGTGTCGACGATCTCGGGCTCGCCGATCGCCGCCAGCATGCGTTCGGCCGGAGATGCCCAGGCCAGGGAATCGCGCTTGCAGAGCTGAAGGTATTCCTCCAGCGACATCTCCTCGTCGCGAGCCTTCAGGTACTGATCTCGGAAGTTGCTAAGCAGGTTCATTTCGGTCCCTCCTACCTCGAATACTGGCAAGACTCACGCCAATCTCATCGCAGCTGTCTGTCACGAAGCTGAACGCTGCGGTGTACCGACGTCCGTTACACGGTATGCAAAGTCGGCGTGCCTCGATGCTTTGACCGCGCATACGGTGGCTTTGATCCGAAAGACGGCGCGCCGCGCTGGCGTCTTGCGGGAAGTGGTGGCTGGAAGCCGATGAACGGCGGGGAAGCGTTGCGCTGGACACCGTGTCCGCAACGATGTCTGGGTGCTCTGCGTGATGCGGGTAATGCTTCATCCTTCGCTGCGCTGTAGCCTCGACTGATGTCGTACGCAGAGTACTGCATACGAATTTTTTGCACTGGCCTATGATGGACAACCCGACTCGATGATCTATCGACAGATCGCCGAGTCGGGTGCCGCAGGCGAGTCTATGCAGATGTGGCAGACAAGCGCCTGAGGAGTTCTCCTTCATCCAGGCCGGTGATCTCGAAGCATTTCTGCGCGCTGCTCTGGCCGCGCCGCAGCACCACCGCAGCCAGCGGCAGCCCGAGCGTCTCGGCGAGCAGACGCTGCACCGCTGCGTTTGCCTTGCCGCGCTCAGGCACCGCGGTGACGCTGATCTTCAGCACGTCCCCATGCCAGCCGTTGATGGCGTTGCGCGCCGCTTTCGGGCTGACCTTGACCCACAGCTTCAACTGCCGGCGCCCTGGCTGAGCACGCTGCGATAGAACTGCACCATGCCAGCGAAGTCGCTCAGCGCGATGCGTTCGTCGATGCCGTGAATGCGCGCAAGATCCTGCGGCTGCAAGCGGATCGGCAGGAAGTTGAAGCGCGCCTGGACCACCTCGCGGTAGTGGCGCAAATCGGTGGCACCGACGACGAGCCCCGGCGCCACCAGCGCATCGGGTGCCACCTCCCGCGCGGCTTGACGCAGCAGCGTATAGGCGGGTGAACCCGTCGGCGTCGGTACCGAGGCCTCGTCGGCGGTGGCAGCGTCGATGCTGATCTGCGGATCGTCGATGACGCGCCGGATGTGCGCGAGCAAGGCGTCGACGCGGTCGCCCGGCAGCAGGCGGAAGTTGACCACGGCGCGGGCCTCGCTCGGCAGCACGTTGTCGGCAACGCCGGCCTGGAAGAGGGTCGGCGCCGTGGTCGTGCGCACCAGCGCGTTGGTGGCGGGCGCGTCGGCCAGCAGCTGCAGCAGCAAGGGTTCGAACAGCCAGAGATTGGCTACCGCCAAGCGCTGCAGCGGCGGCAGCTCCGGCGCCAGCGTGCTCAGCATCTGGCTGACCGGTTCGACCAGACGCGGGGACATGCGCTGCCGCTCCAGCCGCGACACGGCGCGCGCCATGCGGCCGATCGCCGTGGCACGCGGCGGCATCGATGAATGGCCGCCATCGGTCTGCAGGCGCAGCTCGAACGAGGCATAGCCTTTCTCGGCGGTCATGAGCATCGCCACGGGCCTTGCGATGCCGCCGATCATGCCCTGGGTGATGGCGCCGCCTTCGTCCAGGCCGAACAGCGCCTGTACCTCGCGCCGCTTGAGTTCGGCGGCGATCAGCCGCGCGCCGTTGCGGCCGCCGGTCTCCTCGTCGTGGCCGAATGCGAAGTAGATCGTGCGTCTGGGCTGGAAGCCCTGCGCCAGCAGGCTCTCGACCGCTTCCATCTGGGCGATCAGGCTGGCCTTGTCGTCGAGCGTGCCGCGGCCCCAGACGTAGCCGTCGGCAACGTCGCCGGAGAACGGCGCATGCTGCCAGCGATGCGCGCTGTCCGCTTCCACCGGCACGACATCCTGATGCGCCAGCAGCAGCAGCGCGGGCAGCGCCGGATCGGCGCCGGTCCATTCGTAGAGCAGGCTGTGCGTGCCGATCGTTTCGCTCTTGAGCCCGGCGTGGACGCGCGGATATTCAGTGCGCAGCAGCGCGGCCAGCGCCTCGAACGGCGCCGGCTCGGTGGCATCGGCGCTGGCCGAAGCAATGGTGGGGAGCCTGATCGCCGCTGCAAGCCGCGCCACCGCCGCGGCATCGGCTTCGTAGACCGGCGCCGGCGCGGCAGGCGGGGTCGGCGGTGGCAGCTCGCGCAGGCGCAGCAACAGCACGGCGGCGAGGGCGCTGCACAGCACGATCAGAACCGCGAGCAGGCGAGCCATTCGCAAACATCCTCGTGGCGCCGCGAGACGGCCGCGCCAGCTTCTCAGTGGGCGAGCAGACCGCCGATCAGGGCCCCCACCAGCAGGCTGGCGATCTGCACACCGGCCAGGATCAGACCCCCCATGATCGCCAGGGTGCCGATATACGGCAGCGTCGCGAGCATCGGTGCCAGAAAGAACAGCAGTGCGCCGACCAGCACGGCGGGCAGCGCCGAGGCCATCAGCGCCGCGCCGCAGCCGCTGGCGATGCGGCCGCCGACGATGCCGGCGACGAGCGTGCCGAGCCCTGGAATCCAGCTCAGCAGGATGCTGAGCATCAGCATCGTGGACATGCCCGCGGCGATAGTGCCGCGGTGTGCGACGGTTGCCATCTTGCCGATCTCCATATCGTTCTGGCTTCTGCGAGCCATCCCCCAACCGTCGAGCACGCTTCCTTGTGCGGCGCCATGGCGCCCCGTGCTCGCGGATTCCCGTGATGAAGGAATATTGGGCGATCGCCGGTGCGCTCGGCAATACCGCAACTTCACGATGGCGTCAGTCGGGTACTCGCCTTGCGGTCAGGATCTGCCGGACCGCCGTATTGCGCCGCGGAGGGCTGGCGCTCTTTTGTTACCATGCGCGTCCGCAAGAGGTGATCGAAATTATGGAAATCGCAGACCAACGCGTCGTTG
>CBINNP010000023.1:0-23716 GCA_966252075.1 uncultured Solimonas sp. | reverse complement strand
CGCGATGCCGTCCTGCGCGGTGCCGTCCTGCGCGGTGCCGACCTGCGCGGTGCCGACCTGAGCGATGCCGACTGGATTCCCCGAATCGCGAACATTCACCAGACGGTTTACGCCGCCGCGCGCGACGAAGGTGCGCTTGATATGGGGACATGGCATGCCGGCAATTACTGCGGCACGACGCACTGCCGCGCGGGATGGGTAACCGTGCTCGCGGGGCCGGGAGGAAAGGTGCTCGAAGGCGTTTATGGGACGCCTGCCGCCGCCGCACTTATCTATCAGGCGAGCGACCCCACGCTTGAGCGAATCCCCGATTTCTACTGCGACAACGAGACGGCGCTCAAGGATATGGAGCGCTTGGCTTCCGAAGAAGCAGCACGAGCTGCGTGATGGAAGACGACAGCGCCGCATGGGCGCACCACTATGACTTGATGAGGCAACAAGATGAAAGTCTACGAAGCGATCAACAAGGTTCAGGCAGAACTGGCAAAGGAAGGGATCAGCAAGAGCCGGAAGAACCAGCAGCAGGGGTACAACTTCCGAGGGATTGACGATGTGTATAACGCGCTCTCCCCGGCGCTTTCCAAGCATGGCCTGTGCGTTCTCCCGAGAGTCCTCGGGAGGGAGTGCGTAGAGCGCCAGACCGCAAGAGGAAACGCGCTGTTCTACGTCACCGTTGAAGTCGAGTTCGATTTCGTCTGCGCTGAAGATGGCAGCAAGCACACCGTAAAGACCTACGGTGAGGCGATGGACAGCGCCGACAAAGCCACCAACAAGGCGATGAGTGCAGCTTACAAATACGCGGCCATGCAAGCCTTTGCGATCCCCACCGAAGGGGACAACGACGCCGACGCATCCACTCATGAAGTCGTCGCTCGGTCACAGATTACGCCAGCGGGCGGCATATGGGACTCGATGAGCCCCGATGAGCAGCGGTTCCTTCAGGAGATCGCCGAGAAGGCATTGACGATGGAGCCTGGGGCCGCTATGCACTTCATCGAAGAACAGAAGCTTGACCCGGACGAGAAGGTCGCTTTGTGGACGCGTTTTGACTCAAAAACCAGAGCTGCAATGAAGGCGGCGAAGGACTCATTGAAGGAGGCTGCGTAATGCGTGGCGTCAATAAAGTAATTCTGATCGGTAACTTGGGAAAGGAGCCTGAAGTTCGATTTTTCCCGAGCGGCGATGCGATCGCCAACGCGACGATCGCCACCACCGAAAGCTGGAAGGACAAGCAGAGCGGCGAGCAGAAGGAAGCCACGGAGTGGCACAACGTGGTATTCCCGGGAAAGCTCGGCGAGATCGCCGGCAAGTACCTGAAGAAGGGCTCCAAGGTCTACGTCGAAGGCTCGCTGCGTACACGCAAGTGGCAGGACAAGGAAGGCAAGGACCGCTACACCACGGAAATCCGCGTGCAGGACATGCAGATGCTCGACGGCAAGCAAGAGCCAGAATCAGGGCAGCTGCGCCGGTCAGCCAATCCTCAGCCGGCCAAGCCGGCATTTGATGATGACGACGTGCCGTTCTGAGGAATAGCCATGTCCTCCAAATCCCGCAAAGGCAAGTCCAGAAAGCAGCGCAAACAGGCCCGCGAAAGGAAGAGATTCGGATGATCTGCGCACTTCGTGAATACCTCGCTAAGCGTCGATTCAATGCACGCGTTCAGAAAGCCCTAAAGCGCATGTGGAGCACCCAATGAACCCCGACATGGACGCATACCTGAACCAGATCGAGAAAGCCCGCGCCGATCTGTTCATCGCAATCAGAAGCGGGCGGCAGTCGAACGCCGTTCGCAGACTCGGTGACATGGCCGAGAGCGCGGTACAGCAGTTGATGGATCAGATCATTGACGAGGTATCAGCTAATGGCTGACCAGAACGAAGCGGTGCCGCTGCTGACGGCGGACCTGATTAATTGGGTGGCGCAGCATTGCAAAAGTAACGGGAGCCTGCGGATTGATTATGTTGGTCAAATCGAAAGGCTGACCGAATACATCGCAGCAATGGCGGCCATCGCAGACGGCCGCGCCGTCGTCGTCAGCGCAGCGGAACTGGCGGCGAAGGATCAGCAGATCGCCGACCTGACGAAAGCAGCGGAGTGCTCGGCAGCGGCGCACGCCGGCATGGTCGCAGTGGCTGATGCGCTGTGCGCAGAGAACGAGGCGCTGCGAGTTGATGCAGAACGTTATAGGTGGCTACGCAATTCTGCACTCGTATACCTGTGGGAGGGTCACGACGACAGCGGATGGACTCCGAGTTGCGGGGCGGATGTTGATCTAGCAGCAGACGAAGCGCGCCCGGAAACCATCGCCAAGGAGCGCCAGTCATGAGTACCATCAAACCGAGCCCGGATGGGGTTCCGATGATTCCTCCGCGCGATCCGATCCCTGCGCAATCGGAATACATCGCTGTCTGCGGCGAGTGCGGCGTCAAGATTCCACGCGGACCTTGGGGCTATGCGTGCCAGCGTCCCCGGTGCCCCATTTTCCCACAGGTAGCGTCATGAACACCAAAGAACAGCAGCTTGAGGCGCTGGATCGAGTTGCGAACACACTGCGACTTGAAGCGTCGGGCTTGGCAGTGGCGAGGAAAAACGAACTCGCCATGAAGCAGAAGCTGGCCGACGCTGAAATGCTCCAGCACATCCGCGACCAGATCGCGAGTGCGGAGCCGGTGGCGTGGCGCTACAAAGCGTGGCCCGGTGACGCGGAATTCAGCATTTGCCTGCACGACCCCGCTGAGTTTCGCGATCCGTCAATTAGTTGTGTGCAGGAGCTGTTCACCGCCCCGACCGCGCCAGCCACGCCGAGGGTGCCGGATGAACTTACAGACAAGCAAGTCGTGTCGGCCTGTTTTTCCTATCGGCACGACTACGGTCTACTGGATGACAAAGCGCGCAGTCATTTGGAGTTTCAGTGCCGCGAGTGGTGGAGAGGAATCCGCAAAGAGCTACAGCAGCCGAGCCAGCACCCGATGGTTCTGGCAACACTCGCCGCTGCCCCGGAGCCCCGAAATGACTGACATCAAACAACAGGCCGCTGAGTATCTGGCGCTGGCTGATGCGGCGACGCCGGGGCCTTGGTACCACGTCCAAGCATTCCAGCGTGTTGCTGATGTTCGAACAATCCACGGCCTAGTAAAAGGACAGCGCGTCGACTTTGTGGACTGCAAGCCTTTGCCGGTCCACGGACCGACCATCATTCCGATGGAAGGGCGAGAATGCCATGTTCGATCGAACGACATGGCCTTCATTGCCGCCTCCCACACCGCCGCCAACATCATCCGCGCGCTGCTGGCGCTGGTCGGCGAGTGGGAGCAAAAGGCCGCTAATTGGTTCGCGTCGCCAGAAGCCGCGCAGCAGCTCGACGGCTACCGGGAGCTGTCTATGCGCGCGTTTGAGGCTGAGGCTGAACGCGACAGACTGCAGGCTGAAATCGAGCGCCTGCAAGAAGACTGCGCCGAGGCGTATCAGGTCGTCGGAGCGCTGGCGGGTGATAGGTTCGGCGATCCCGGCGTCACGAAGGCGCTCGACAATCTAAGTGCGGCGGCAAACGGAGAGCCGAGACCGCATGATGATTTGCTGCCGTTCGCGCCACAGTCCGACTCCGAACTCCCCGGCATGTGGGAGCGCGCTGATCTGGTGGGTGGCGAGACGGATCAGCCGTCGCTGTCGGATCTGTCGAAAGTGCTCGAAGGGCTATCTGGCTATCTGCGCATGGAAGCGGCAGCGCAGGAACGCGAAGCCGGCAAACCCGACGCAACCTCGCGTTGTCTCCGAGAGTGGGCCAGCGCCGTCGCCTCGCTGCGGGCTATTGGGGGTGGAGCGTGAGCCTCCCAAACGACGTAGCACGCTGCCACGGCGTACAGGCCGAAGGCATCTGGCGTGAGGGCTGCGAAGACTGCCTGCGCAGGACCGATCCCGGCGAAGGCCCGCATGTCGTGCACATGCAGCCGCCAGCCGTCATCGCGTTTGAATGCGAATACAGGATTGAGGGAGAGGAAACATCCGATGAGTGAGCAAATGCCCGAGGGCAAGAACGTCGGCCTGGAACCTGTTGTTGGAGCGCGCCCGCGCGAGTGCTGCGACAAGCAGAACCTCACGCGCATGCTGGCGGCGCCCAGGGTGAACGACATGTGCCTTGCCTGCGGCGCGCACTGGTACGGCGATGGCGACAACGTGACGGAATACACCCGGCGCCAATGGGATGCGCTGATGGATGCGGCGCTCGACGCCGAGCGCACGCACCCAAGGGAAGGAGAAGAAGTGGACATCGAATTTTCCGACGGCCATACCGAACGAGCTGTTTTCCGGTGCGGCGCGCTGTTTACAGCCGTTGAAGCATGGGGACTGGACGAGCATCCCTTCCGTCTCGTGCGCTCCAACGCCCAGGTTAAGCGGCGGGCCGAGCGGAGCGAGGACTGTCCGCTTGAACCTGTTGTTGGGCAGAGCGACGGTGCCGCATGACGCTACCATTCGATGTGGCGCGGTGCCCCGGAACGACCGCAGGACTGTGCGCCGTTTGCCGCCGCCGCGAGGCTGGGCGCGAATATTGGCAGTTGTTCGTAATGCCGGAAATCTCGCTGGCCGGCGCGTGCGCTAACTTCATTTACCCGGCGCGCGTTTCACCTGACGCGCACACGATGCCCAACGAACAGGTTAAGGGCGCGGCTGCGACGCAGCCGTCGGCCCTTGAACCGCCTGTTGGGCCGGAGACGACGCCGTGAATATTCTTCTGATGATCGCACTCGGCCAGTTTTTCTTCGCGCTGCTGCGCACAGCAGCAGTACGCGCTATCGCCGCCGACCGGCGGGGGCTGACTGTTGCACTGAACGCAGGGGCCAGTCTGCTGCGGTTGCTGGTGCTGACGGGCGGCGTGACAGCGGTGCTGCAAGCCGACTGGCGCGCAATTGCAGTATTCGTAATTGCCCAGGCTGCCGGCGACTACGTGTCAATGCGGTTCGGCGGGAAGCCGATCTCATGAGGCCCAACGCTCCAGTTAAGGCCGCGCCGCGCAGCGGCGTCGAGCCTTGAACTGGTTGTTATGCGAGGAACGAGACGATGTATCTAGGACAATTGATTGAAGCGCTGGAAGCTGCGGACCAAGACCACGTTTGTCCGATGGGGTTTGCCAGGCCCCACAGCTACCGCGGATTTTACGAGGATCTCGCTTTTGAGCCGGAGCCGAATATGCGCGTAGCGGACATGCTCGCGTGCGCAAAGAGCGCGCTCGGCAAGACCTTCCAAGGCTGGAAGGGCGGCGACTACAAAATGCACGAATACACGACGTGCTGGCTCGCTGAGCGCGGCGAAAGCAACGGAGACGGCATTGGTCCGGTGCTGCTTGGCTATCTGCTCGGAACGCATAACGCCGAAGTTAACGCGCGTGCCGCAGGCACGTCGCAGGGAGGAACGAAGTGACGACCGATGTTGAACGACTTGTTGGGCCGGCGCTGACTTACGCGAGCCATATTGCTGACTGCGCAGAACGCTACGCAGCGGCTTCTGACCGCTTTGAAATTGCGGACGAAAAAGTTGCGGAGGCGGACACGCAGGAAGAAGAAGAGCGAGCCCAGGATGAGCGCGAGCAGGCCGCGCATGACATGCGAGATCACCGGCGCGCGATGCAGAGCGCCTTCTACGAATACCGCAAGCGCCTGCCGGAAGTGCGCGCTGCATTGCGGCCCAACGCAGATTAGACCGCATGCCTGCTAATCCGAAAATTCCCGGCTTATCGCGCACGCCGCATAAGCTCGTGCGCGTCGCTGCCTGTTCCTGCAACGGAAAGCCAAAGGTGACGAAATGAGCGTGTCTGAATGGGAGTACAAAAAAGCACTCAGCAACCAGCTCCGCGCGGTCTGGGACGCGAAAAGAGGCGATGCGCCGACGTGGAAAGCAGCGTTTGAATCTGCAAGGGACTGCCTGGCGCGAGCGCACGAACGCGACGCACGGATCATCGGCGAGATGACGTGGGAAGAGTTTCGTGCCCTTCAGGGCTGGCACGAGACTTCTGCGGTGGCTGGAAATGACTGACCAACTACACAGCTGCAGCTACTACTGCGACCGGCCCGAGTGCATCCGGCAGCAGCGGGATGAGCTAAGGGCGCGGGTGTTTGGCGTCACGGAATCGCAGCTGCTGTCGGTCTGCAAAACAGCCGCGGGCGTCGGCGAGGCATCGACGCTCAAGGTATTCAGCCTGCCGGAGATTGCCGGGGCGCTGCGGCAGCTCGGCATCGAGGTGCAGGCGTGAGCCAACTTAGCAAGATCGGCGCTGCCGAGCTGTGGTTGCGCCTCGCCGCCATTGTCGCCCTCGCCCTCTCGGCCTGTGCGGCCCAGCCAGCGTCGGAATACCCGCCCTGCGACGCCGTGACACCTCAAATCCTTTCCCACTACACGATGGTGTTCTGCCAATGACCGAGAACGTCAACGCCTATCCGCTGTGCTGGCCGCATGGGCGGCCGCGCCTGCAGCGCTACAGCCGGGAGCGCTCCAAGTTCGAAACCACCTTTGCCCGCGCACGCGACGAGGTGATCCGACAGATCGAGCTGCTGGTCGGAAAATACCCGAGCCAGCAACGTGAGGCCGCCATCGCGAAGACCATCGACGCGCTGCGCGGCTCGCCGGCCCAGCTGTCAGGGAATCCTTGACCGTTGACAAGGAGTGCAAATGACCGCAGCAAATGATGTCCCGGATCTATGGGGACTTGACGACATCGCCAGCTATTTGGGCAAGGCCAGAGCTACCATCGCGCGGACGGTGGTCACCCATCCTCGATTCCCCAAGCCGCTGCCGGGTTCGCGACAGAACCGCAGGTGGTTCAAGGACGAGGTGATTGACTATCTTCGTGAGCGGCGAGCAGCGTAGCGATGTCGCTCGCTGTCGCGTTGTAGTAGCGCATGAGCATCCGCGTGTCGGTGTGTCCGACCATCCGGGCAAGGTCCATGATCGGCAAAACGCGAGCGAGACGGGTGATTGCGGTATGTCGCGTATCATGAAACACGTAGTCAGCGCCTTTCGGCTTGTGACGACGGAAATTGGCGTCGAGCTGTCGCGGCGTGATGGAAAATCCATTGGGGACATGCGCCAGTATCTGCCGCGCTTTCGGCGATAACGGAACAGATCGTGATCTGCCGTTCTTCGTCAATGGCAGGACGACATGATCCTTTTTGATGTGCTCTGGGCGTAGGCCGCAAATCTCCCCCGCCCGCATTCCAGTTTCCAGCGCCAGCAAAAACGCGACGGAAACCTGATCTTTCAGCCTCCATACCCTCCCGGACCAACTCAGCGCGGCCAGCATCTCATCTTGCTCCGCGCCGGATATCAGCCGATCACGCCCGATGGAGCGTGCGGGGCGCTTCAGTTCCTTGCAGGGATTTGCGTCGGTCCATCGCCACTCGCGTCTGGCCGTCTCCCAAGCGGCAGACAAGACCGTAAGGTCACGAATGAACGACTCGCCCTTGATCGTCTTCAGCCTCTTGTCTCGCCACTTGGCGAGATCTGGCGCAGTGATCTGCGACAGGTGCCGATTCGGCAAATCCCTCTTCAGCACCGCGATGCGCTTTAGCTCCCAAAGGTGGCCCCGCTTCGTTGGGCTGACTTCCTCGCCGTACTTCTCAAGCATCTTGTGCAAGGTATGATCAGGATCAATGCCGGCCTTGATCTCCTTGCCGCGCTCAAGCGCCCACTGCATTGCGTGCGCCTTCGTCTCGAAGGTCTTAGATTGGGCGATGCCGCCCTCTCTGAACCGCGCACGCCACCGCTTCCCCCGCTTTTCGATCGTCGCCATTGGGACACTTTTGGGACACTGGTTGTCCCGAAGTGTGCAGAATCGGCGTGAGTTGGCAATGATCGAATCAGCTAATCGTTTGAAATGCTTTGAGTTGTATAAACTTGTTGTTTCTTGTCGTGAGTTGTGCAGGGTTTAGTGATTCCTGCTGCCGGCACCACCTCTCCCGCCAGATCTCCCGTCACGCCGACAACGGCGCGCCTCCGTTCGCGGGAATCGTTCTCGATTCAGCGACCCGCCTCGACCGCGTGAGCCGAGCTGGAGTGCCGCGCCCCCAAAACGGGGCTCGTCCTGCACCGCCGGCGATCAGAGCGATGGGAAAAACACCCAATTTGACATTCGATTATTGACGCTGTTCGAGAGCGAGGCATAGGCTCGAACGGTCTCATTACAGATCGGGCCGCGCGCGTTTTCGTAGCGCACGAGCACCACATGAATTCATTTGGGAGTGACATGAAGATGGAATACATCATTACGCCGCGGCGTACGGATCGGTCTTTCGCGTTGACCGCCATTGCCGCCGTCGTCGCGGGAAGTTTTGCGGTGAACTTCGCCTACGCACAGGCTCCCGAGGCGGAATCCGAAGCCGAGGCACCGGCCGAGGAAGCGCCAAGCGCAGCGGTGGCCGAGCAAGGCGCTGCGGTCTCACCCGAAGCAACGCCGGATGACGGCATCGAAACCATCTTTGTCACCGGCTCCGCAGTCCGCCGCATCAAGGGGGAGACGGCGTTGCCGGTGCAGACCCTGGATCAGGAACTGATCAAGAAAAGCGGTGCGACCTCGGTGGTCGATCTGCTGCAGAAGCTGCCGACCATGCAGGGCGCGACGATGGAAGCCGCGTCGATCGGCGGCAACACCTTCGGCTTCGCCGGTGTCGCCATCCACAACGTCGGCGAGAACCGCACGCTGGTTCTGCTTAACGGTCGCCGTCTGGCCAAGTTCGGTGGGCAGACGCTGACCGGCTTCGCTGCGGCGATGGACCTCAACAGCATTCCGATCTCGGCGATCGAGCGTGTTGAAATCCTCACCGACGGTGCGTCCTCGCTGTACGGCTCGGATGCGGTGGCCGGTGTCGTCAACTTCATCACCAAGAAGAAGACCACCGAGGGCGATGCGACGGTGTCGTACTACGGCCCGGAAGACGGTGCCAAGGAAAAGGGCATCAGCATCTCCAAGGGCATCGGTGATTACGACAAGGACGGTTACAACCTGTTCGTGACCCTGGCCGCCGACAAGCGCACGGAACTCAAGGCGGTCGATCGCAAGTTTGCCGAATCAGCGATCGTCAACTTCAACTATGCCGGCCAGCGCTGGACCTTCTTCAACGGCTCGCCTCGCAGCATCCCCGCCAACGCCATCGCCAACGGCGGCATCTATGCGGGCGAGGAGAACAATGCGCTGGTCAGTCCGTACCTGCTGGTGAACGGGTCCTGCCCGGCGCAGCACGCACAGGTGGATCAGGCCTGCTACTACGACCATGTCACGCAGATCCAGATCTACCCCGAGCGCGAGCGGCGTACCGCCAACGCATCGTTTTCGCTGAAGCTCAACGAGAGCAATCGCTTCTTCACCGACGTCCTCTACGCGAAGTCGGAGCAGCTGTCGAAGGTGGCGCCGGTGCCAGGTGAAATCCCGGTCCCGCTGGGCTCTGACCTATTCAGCAACTATCTTGCCGGCCTTACCGATGAGAATGGTGATGCGATCTTCGTGGAGGACACTGTCGCCAGCTATCGCGTGTTCGATCTCGGCCCGCGCATCAGCAAGGACAAGACCTACTTCTACCAGGTATCGGCCGGTTTCGAAGGCACCATCGCGGAATGGGACTACAACTTCGCGTTGACGCAATCGGAAAGCGAGGCCAAGGGCTATATCGGGGGCTATCCGGGTGCGCTGGCCTTTTCCGATCTGCTGTCCAGCGGCTTGATCGATCCGTTCGTGGGCCCTGGCCAGCAGAGCGAGGAAGGTCTGGCTGCACTGCAGTCGATCAACTACAACGGCTACTGGGACGGCGGCATCTCGAAGCTGCAGACAGCCGAAGCGCGCGCCTCGCACGCGCTGTTCGATCTGCCGAACGGCAACCCGGTGATGTTCGCGGCGGGCGTCAGCTACTTTGTCGAGAAGTTCCAGTCCAAGCCCAGCGAATTCGCGCAGGCCAATCTTGATGACCCGGTTGCCGGCACCCCCGCAGCGGGCGGGCCGGGCACCGGCGACCAGCGCTTCGGCGACGCTGCCGCGGTGATTCCATACAGCGCCGATCGCAAGTCCTGGGGTGCGTTCGCGGAGCTCGTTTCGCAGGTCACCAGCTGGCTGGAACTGACCGGGTCGGTCCGTCACGACGACTACGACGATGTCGGCACCACCACCAACTACAAGGGCAGCTTCAAGCTGACGCCGATCCGCGAGGTGCTGATTCGTGGTTCCTACGGTACCGGCTTCCTCGCCCCGACCGTGCCTCAGCTCAATGCAGCGCTGCAGTCCTATGGCGTCACCGATGCCACGTATGACTGCTCCGATGCGCTGCGCGCCATCGCCTCCGATCTGGGCGCGGTGTGCCGTCCCAACGGCACGCAGTACGATGTCTTCGCTGGCGGCAATCAGGATCTGAAGCCGGAGAAGTCGCGGCAGGCGACCATCGGGTTTGTCGTCGAGCCGCTCCGCGACTTCTCGTTCGGCGCCGACTACTGGTGGGTGGCGATCAAGGACGTGTTCGGTCAGGTGGCGCAGGCCGAAGCCTTCGCCAATCCGGACCGCTATCCGGGGGCGTGGACGACCTTTACCGACATCGCCACGGGCACCAACTACATCGCCTATAACCAGACCAATATCAACACCGGCAAGCTCTACGCCAACGGTATCGATTTCAACACACAGGCGCGCTGGCCGACGGAGGCCGGTACCTTGGGCGTTCAGCTGATCGCCACGTACATGCTCAACAACAAGGAGCAGACGCAGGCGGGCGGCGAGTACTACGAAGACATCGGCGACTACTCGGAGGAGCTCGACCGCGTCGCGTTCCGCTGGCAGGGACGGCTGATCACCTCGCTGGAGCAGGAGCAGTGGTCGCACAGTGTGTCCGTCAACTACAAGTCCGGATACAAGGACATCACCACTACGGTCGACGGCATCGAGGAAGACGGCAGCTTCAACGGCGAGGTGATGGATGTCACGCTCAAGGCGAAGGACTACTACACCGTCGACTGGCAGTCGAGCTGGAACATTATCAAGCCCCTGACGGTGACGGTCGGCGCGCTGAACCTGTTCGATCGCGATCCGCCGCGTTCGCTGACGGCCGCCAATTTCCCGGTAGGCTATGACGCCCGTTACTTCGATCCTCGCGGCCGTACGCTGTTTGGAAAAATCTCGTTCAAGTTCTGATCGCAATCCGTCCGATCCCGGTGGTGCAGCACGTCCCGCGCAAGCGGGACGTGCTGTTTGTAGCGGACCAAAAGTTGTGACGTGAGCGCTGCATCCGCCAAGATGGCGGGCGATGACGAAGCAATATCCTCTGAAGCTGCTGGCCGCCTTCGCCATCGTCTACGTTGTCTGGGGTTCCACCTACCTGGCGATCCGTATCGGCGTGCACGAGGCGCCGCCGGCGCTGTTTGCCGGTCTGCGGTTCCTGATCGCCGGACCGCTGATGATGGCCTACGCGTTCTGGCGCGGTGCGCGGCTGCCGGTGGCGGGGCGCGACTGGCTGCTGATCGCCCTGACTGCCCTGATGATGCTGGTGGGCGCCAACGGGCTGGTCACCTGGAGCGAGCAATGGGTCGAGTCGAACCAGGCGGCCTTGATCGTGGCGACCTCGGCGTTGTGGATGGCTGGCTTCGGCATGCTCGGTGCGCGCGGCGAGCGGCTCGGCGCTTTTGCAGCGGCGGGTTTGCTGGTCGGCTTCGGCGGTGTCGCCGTGCTGGTCGGCGGCGGCCTGCACGCCCATGCCGCGCCGCTGCCGGCATATCTGGCCCTGCTGCTCTCGCCGGTGTTGTGGGCCGGCGGCTCGATCCTCTCGCGCCGTCATCCGGTCGCTTGCTCGCCGATGATGACCGCTGCGCTGCAGATGCTGATCACCGGCGTGGTGATGACCGGGCTGGGACTCGCGCTCGGCGAGCAGCGTGGCTGGCACTGGACGCCGAAGGTGATCGGTTCGATCGTGTATCTGGCGATCTTCGGTTCCTGCATCGCCTACGGCGCCTTCTTCTGGCTGGTCCATGAGGTGACGCCGGCACAGCTGGGCACCTATGCCTACGTCAACCCGGCGATCGCGGTGCTGCTGGGCTGGCTGGTGCTGGGTGAGCGGATGAGTACGGCGCAGTGGCTGGGCACTTCGATCATCCTGATCTCGGTGCTCGCCGTGACGCTGGCCGATCGCCGCAAGCCGCGCGCATGAGCAGACGGCTGCCGCGCTGGCGCGCGCTGTTCTGCGCGCTGCTGATCGTGATATCGCCGCAGGTGGTCGCCGAGTCGGTGCTGCGCATCGGCAATGGACCCGAACCGGAAAGCCTGGATCCGCAGCGCGCGACCAGCGTCAGCGCCTTCAATGTCCTGCGCGATCTCTATGAAGGCCTGACGCGGATCGGGGCCGACGGCCAGCCACAGCCGGCAGCGGCGCAATCCTGGCGCGTCAGCGCCGACGGCCTGCGCTACGAGTTCGAGCTGCGCCCTGATGCGCGATGGTCCAACGGCGATCCGCTCACAGCCGAGGATTTCGTTGCCGCGCTGCGCCGCGCCGTGCATCCGGATACCGCGGCGCCGCTGCTGCAACTGCTGGCGCCGATCAGCGAGGCGCTGGCGATCAGCGAGGGCCGCAGCGAGCCGGAGGCGCTCGGCGTGCAGGCGCTGTCGCCATCGCGGCTGGAGATCCAGCTGAAGCGGCCCGCGCCCTATCTGCTCAGTGTGCTCGCGCACCCGATCGCCTATCCGCTGCATCGCAGTACGCGGGCGGCGCGCGGGCGGCCGCGCGATATCGTCAGCAACGGCGCCTACCGGCTGCAGGCCTGGCAGCTGCAGGCGCAGATCGAGCTGCGCCGCAATCCGTTCTACTGGGCCGATACCCGCACCCGCATCGATCGCGTCCTGTATCTGCCCTCGGACGACGTCAATGCCGAGCTCAAGCGCTACCGCGCCGGCGAGCTGGATATCACCTATGAGATTCCGCTGGTGCAGGCGCCGAAGCTGCGCGAAAAGTTCGGCGCCGAGCTGCACGTGGCGCCCTACATCGGCAGCTACTTCTACGGCATCAATGTCAGCCAGCCGCCGCTCGCCAATCAGCCGAGGCTGCGCCGCGCGCTGTCGCTGGTGATCGACCGTGGCGTCATCGTCGACAAGGTCATGAACGGCTTGGCGCTGCCGGCCTACAGCTGGGTGCCGGCCAGCGTCTCCGGCTACACGCCGCAGCGCTACGGCTGGGCGGACTGGACGCGCGAGCAGCGCCTGGCCGAGGCGCGGCGCCTGTATGCGCAGGCCGGCTATTCGGCAGCGCGGCCGTTGCAGCTGGAGCTGCGCTACAACACGCACGACGATCACAAGCGCATCGCCACGGTTGTCGCGGCGATGTGGAAGCAATATCTCGGTGTGCAGACGCGGCTGATCAACGAAGAGAACAAGGTCTTTCTCGCCAACCGCCGCGCGCGCCGGCTCACCCAGGTGTTCCGCGCCGCGTGGATCGCCGATTACGACGATGCCACAAGCTTTCTCGACATCCTGCGCGGTGACAGCGGCCGCAACGACACGGGCTGGCGCTCGGCGCGCTACGACGCGCTGCTCGATGCTGCTGCCGAGGCTGCCGATGCGCCCACGCGTCTGCGCCGTCTGGGCGAGGCCGAACGGCTGCTGCTCGACGAGGCGCCGGTGATTCCGCTCTACACTTACGTTTCCAAGCATCTCGTGAAGCCGCATGTGCAAGGCTGGCAGGACAACGCGCTCGACTATCACTACAGCAAGGATCTGTCGCTGCGCGATGCGCCCTGAGCGTAGCCCTCATCCGCCCCTGACGGGGCACCTTCTCCCGCAAGCGGGAGAAGGGGAAACAAAAAGCCCCTCTCCCGCATCGCGGGAGAGGGGTTGGGGGTGAGGGTCGCCGCCATGCTGCAGCTCGCGCTGCGTCGCCTGCTGGCGGCGATCCCCACGCTGTTCGTGCTGCTGACGCTGGCGTTCTTCCTGATGCGCGCCGCCCCGGGCGGGCCGTTCGACCAGGAGCGCGCGCTGCCGCCGCAGATCGAAGCGGCGATGAAGGCGCAGTTCCATCTCGACGAGCCGCTGTGGCGGCAGTACCTGCGCTACCTCGACGGCCTGCGCCACGGCGATCTGGGGCCTTCGTTCCAGTACGAGGGCTACAGCGTGGCCGAGCTGATCGCGCAGGGTCTGCCGGCGTCGCTGACGCTGGGCGTGCTGGCGATCCTCGTCGCGCTGCTCGCCGGCGGGGCGCTGGGCATCGCCGCGGCGCGCAAGCCAGGCAGTGCGCGCGACCGCTGGATCGGCGGCCTGAGCCTGCTCGGCATCTCGCTGCCCAACTACGTGGTCGCGCCGCTGCTGGTGCTGCTGTTCGCGGTCGCGCTCGGCTGGCTGCCGGCCGGCGGCTGGCGCAGCGGCAGCGTCGCCGATCTGGTGCTGCCGGTGCTGGCGCTGGCCCTGCCGCAGATCGCCTACGTGGCGCGACTGCTGCGCGGCGGGCTGATCGAAGCGATGGCTGCTCCCTACGTGCGCGCCGCGCGCGCCAAGGGCTTGCCGGAAGCGCAGATCATCCGGCACGCGCTGCGCCCGGCGCTGCTGCCGGTGCTCTCGCACCTCGGGCCGGCCGCCGCCGGCATCATCACCGGCTCGGTGGTCGTCGAGCAGGTATTCGCCATTCCCGGCATCGGCCGCTACTTCGTGCTGGCCGCGCTCAACCGCGACTACACCCTGGTGCTCGGCGTCGTGCTGGTCTACGGCGTACTGATCGTCGTCTGCAATTTTCTGGTCGACCTGCTCTACGGCATGCTCGATCCGCGGATGCGGCCGCGATGAATCTGCGCGCGCTGCTGCGTCAACGCGGCTTCTTCACGGCCGTCGTCGTGCTGACGTTGGTCGTCGCGCTGGTGCTGATCGGCCCGGCGCTGACGCCATACGCCTGCGAGCAGATCGACTTCGACGGCCGCTGGAGCGCCGGCCCCGGCCTCGCCGGCGCGCACTGGTTCGGCACCGACAGCCTGGGCCGCGATCTGTTCGCGCGCACGCTGTGCGGTGGCCGGCTGTCGCTGGCGGTGGGCCTGGTATCGACGCTGGTGTCGCTGGTCATCGGCGTGGCTTACGGCGCCTATGCCGGCTATCGCGGCGGCCGCGCGGATGCCTGGATGATGCGTGCGGTCGACGTGCTCTATGCCTTGCCCTTCATGTTTCTGGTGATCGTGCTGATGGTGCTGTTCGGCCGCCATCTGCTGCTGATGTTCGTTGCCATCGGCACCGTCAACTGGCTCGACATGGCACGCGTGGTACGCGGCCAGACACTGGCGCTGCGCGAGCGCGAGTTCATCGCCGCGGCGAAGATCATGGGCCTGAGCGATGCGCAGATCATCCGTCGCCACATCGTGCCCAACCTGCTCGGTGTGGTCGCCGTCTATGCGGCGCTGACCTTGCCGCAGGTGATCCTGATCGAATCCTTCCTGAGCTTCCTGGGCCTGGGCGTGCAGGAACCGGCGACCAGCTGGGGCGCGCTGGTCAACGACGGCGCGCGCGAGATGGAGGCGGCACCGTGGTCGTTGCTGTTCCCGGCATTGTTCCTGACCGCGACGCTGTTCTGTCTCAACGTCATCGGCGACGGCCTGCGCCGGCTGTTCGATCCGCGCAGCACGGAGCCCAGGCCGTGAGCCTGTTGCAGGTTTCGCGGCTGAGCCTGTCGCTGCCGGATGGACGGCGCATCGTCGACGAGCTGTCGTTCTCACTGGATCGCGGCGGTGCGCTGGCCATCGTCGGCGAATCCGGCTCCGGCAAGACGCAGGCGGCACTGGCGCTGATCGGCCTGCAGGCGCCGGCGATGCAGGCCAGCGGCAGCATTCGTTTCGACGGCGCCGAGCTGCTCGGCGGCGATGCGGATGTCTGCTCCGGCGTGCGTGGACGCGGCATCGGCTTCGTGTTTCAGGACCCGCTGCTGGCGCTCAATCCTTACGCGCGCATCGGCCGGCAGATCGCCGAGAGTATCGAGTGGCATCGCGGGCTTTCCCGACACGAGGCAACCGCCGAAGCGCAGCGCCTGCTCGACGCCGTGCGCATCGCCGACGCGCCGCGCCGCCTGCGCCAGTACCCGCATGAGCTGTCCGGCGGCATGCGCCAGCGGGTGATGCTGGCAGTCGCGCTCGCGGCGCAGCCGCAACTGCTGATCGCCGACGAGCCGACCACCGCGCTGGATGTCACCGTGCAGCAGCAGCTGATCGCACTGCTCGCCGAACTGCGTCGCGATCTCGGCTTGTCGCTGCTGCTGATCACCCACGATCTGGGTCTGGTTACCGAGCTGTGCGAGCGCACGCTGGTGCTCTACGCCGGGCAGACGATGGAAGCGGGTCCGAGTGCGCGTCTGCTGACGCAGCCGACACATCCGTACACCCAGGCGCTGCTGCGCACGCGGCCGCGTTTCGACGCGCCGGTGGATCAGCCGCTGCCGACGATCGCCGGCGCGCCGCCGGATCGCAGTGTGCTCATCCAGGGCTGCGCGTTTGCGCTGCGCTGTGAATGGGGGCTGCCGGTCTGTTCGGCGCAGGCGCCGATGGAGTCCGCCGAAGCGCACGGGCGGCGGCGCTGCCATCGCAGTGTGGAGGACGTGCAGGCACAGCGCTGACGCAAGCGGAGTTCCCCTCTCCCGCTTGCGGGAGAGGGGCAGGGGTGAGGGGCTTTGTCGCGAGGTCCTGCGAAAAGCCCCTCATCCGGCGCTTCGCGTCACCTTCTCCCGCGAGCGGGAGAAGGGATCTGGCAACGCTGTCGCTATCGGGCTATTACTGCGCCGTCGGCACCGCCACGCGCCACTCGCGCAGCGCATGCGTGGTGCCTTCCTGGACCTGTTTGAGGCTGTCGTAAAGGCGCGCGCCGAGGCCGGTGTCGGTGAAGCGGATCAGTCGCTCGCCGTCGCCGATCTCGCTGATCTTGACCAGGCGCGCGGCAGTGCCGACGCCGAACGCGGTGCCGAGCTGGCCGGCGACCTGCGCAGTGGCCAGCTCGTCGAGCGTGATGCGCTGCTCGCTGACGCGGACGCCTTCGGCGCGCAGCAGGCGCAGCACCGAATCGCGCGTGATGCCGGGCAGGATGGTGCCGTCGAGCGGCGGCGTGATCACCTCGTCGCCGATCTGCACGAAGATGTTCATCGTGCCGGCTTCGCCGAGTTCGCGATGCGTCAGCGCATCGAGCCAGACCACGTCGTCATAGCCGCGCTCGCGGGCGCGATGCAGGCCGGCGAAGCCGGCGGCGTAGTTGCCGGCGGTCTTGGCAGCGCCGAGGCCGCCGGGCGCGGCGCGCGACAACTCGGTCTCCGCCCACAGGCGGTAGGTCTTCTGCACGGGATCGGAGCTCGGCGTCACCGCCACCGCGAAGCGGTGCTGCGTGGCGGCGCGGAAGCCCAGCGCCTCCTCGTCGGCGTACAGCGTCGGCCGCAGATACAGCGAGCCGCGGCCGTGCGGCGGCACGAAGCGCGCGTGCACCTGCACGGCCAGCTGGCACAGCGTCATGAACAGTTCTTCGTCCGGTGCCGGCATCAGCAGGCGCTGCGCGCTCAGCTGCAGGCGGCGCGCGTGGTCGCGCGGGCGGAACAGGTGGATGCGGCCGTCCGGATCGCGGAATGCCTTCAGGCCCTCGAACACCGAGAAGCCGT
Source organism: uncultured Solimonas sp. (assembly GCA_966252075.1). Lineage (GTDB taxonomy): Bacteria > Pseudomonadota > Gammaproteobacteria > Nevskiales > Nevskiaceae > Solimonas. The sequence continues at coordinate 6,110 of CBINNP010000023.1, read as the reverse complement.
ACTGCAGGCCGCCGCTGGCCGGCGGTGCCGGCAGTTCGTCGCGCGTGTTGACCGAGGGCGCGCTCCAGCCGGTTCCGGCGTGATGGACCGCGTGGACCACGCAGGGGCCGAGCCATTGGCCGAAGCCGAGGGCTTCGGGTGCGGGCCAGTCCGCCGGCAGCGGCGCTTCGATCAATCCCGTCGGGGGCGTGTGCATCGCAAACTCCACAAAACGCAAAGTTACGTGAAAGGCGGTCGGCAAAGGGCTGGAACGTCAGGCCGGGCCGTGCCGCAAATTTTACCCAATCGCCTCGGTATTGGCGGCGCCGGGCTTGACCATCGGCAGCACCATTTCCTCGACGGCCACCGGCGCGCGGACCAGCATCGGGCCGGGCTGCGCGAAGGCGTCGCGCAGCGCCTGCTGCGGATCGCGGACCTGTTCGAGGTCGATCGCCGGCACGCCGAAAGCCGCGGCGATCGCCGCCAGCGACGGCGCCTGCGCGTACAGCGAGCCGCTGTACCGGCGCTCGTAGAACAGGTTCTGCTGCTGGCGCACCATGCCCAGCGCGCGGTTGTCGAGCACGACGATCTTCACGTTGGCGTGCAGCTCGGCCAGCGTCGCCAGCTCCTGCACGTTCATCAGGAAGCTGCCGTCGCCGCTGATGCAGACCGCGCCGGATTCCGGCAGCGCCAGTGCGGCGCCGATCGCCGCCGGCAGTCCGAAGCCCATCGTGCCCAGGCCGCCGGAGGTCAGCCAGCGATCCGGGCGCGTCAGCGGGTAGTGCTGCGCCACCCACATCTGATGCTGGCCGACGTCGGTGGTGATCGCCGCGTCGGCCGGCGCCAGCGCGGCGATCGCGCGCATCAGCGTCTGCGGATCGCGCAGATCGTCGTCGCGTGGTGCCGCAGCCGGCGCATAGGCCGCGCGCAGCGAGGCGATGCGCCCCAGCCAGCGGCCGCGCCGGCGCGCCGGCAGCGCGTCGAGCAGGGCCTGCAGGGCCAGGCCGGCATCGGCTTGGATCGCCAGATCGGCGCGGCGCAGCTTGTTCAGTTCACGGCGGTCGGCGTCGATGTGGATGACGCGCGCCTTGGGTGCGAACAGCTCCAGCTTGCCGGTGGCGCGGTCGTCGAAACGGCAGCCGATGGCGATCAGCAGATCGCAGGCGTCCAGCGCCATGTTGGTGTGGCGGCCGCCGTGCATGCCGAGCATGCCCAGCGACAGCGGATGCCCGTCGTCCAGCGTGCCCAGCGCCATCAGCGTCATCGCCACCGGCAGCTCGCCTTTCTCCGCCAGTGCGCGTGCCAGCGGCTGCGCACGCGCCTGCGTGATGCCGCCGCCGATGTACAGCACCGGCCGCTGCGCGGCGTCGATCATCCGCGCCGCCCGGGCGATCGCCTCGGCGTCCGGCGCCGCGGCGCGTTCGGCTTCGCGTGGTGCGGGGATCGCGCCCAGGCGCAGCCGCTGCAGCTGCACGTCCTTGGGCAGATCGATCAGCACCGGGCCGGGCCGGCCGCTTTCGGCAATGCGGAAGGCTTCCGGCAGCAGTTCCGGCAGCGCCGCGGCATCGCGCACGTCGAAGCACGCCTTGGTGATCGACTCGACGATCTGGCAGGTGCGCACTTCCTGAAAGGCATCGGTGCCGATCAGCGCGCGCGGCACCTGGCCGGAGAAGCAGACCATCGGCACCGAATCGGCCTTGGCGTCGGCCAGCGCGGTGACGGTGTTGGTGATGCCGGGGCCGGAGGTGGCCAAGCAGACGCCGGCGCGGCCGGTAACGCGCGCCAGGCCCTGGGCGATGAAGCCGGCGCCCTGCTCATGGCGCGCCAGGATGTGCTGCAGGCGCGAGTCGGCCAGCGCGCGATACAGCGGCAGCAGCGCGCCGCCGGGGATGCCGGCGACGTATTCGCCTGCCGGGCCACTGGGGCCGGAACGCTGTTCCAGAAAGCGGATGATCAGTTCTGCAGCGGTGATGTCCATCTTGGGTTCCTGAAGTGTCGGAACCCCGCGGGCATGCGATCGGCGAGTACAACGAGCAAAAAACAAAACCCCCGCCGGTCGGATGCGCCGGCGGGGGTTTGGTGTGCGTGCAGCAGCCCCTACGGCGCGTCGGTAACGACGACCGCTACGAGTACGAGGCTGATCTGCTGGCTGCGATTCATGGGTGTGGCTAAAGGCTGCTCGGGTATTGCGGCGCGCAGTCTAGTCGCGCGCCGCGCGGCGGCGCAAGCGCCTCGGGTCAGGCGCTCAGTTCATCCGCGCCACCAGCCACAGCGGCAGGCGCCGCATCGCAAGGCCCAGCGGTGCCCACGGCCACCACGGCACGCGGGCGCTGGCCGGCTCGCGCTCGATGGCACGCACCATCGCCCGCACGCCGGTATCGGTGTCGACGATGAATGGCGTGTGCCTGACGCGCTCGTTGATCTCGGAGCGGATGTAGCCGGGGAACAGCGTCGTCACCTTGATCGGCGTGCCGAGCAGGTCGGCGCGGATGCCTTCGCTCAGGTTTGCCAGCGCCGCCTTGCTCGCCGCATAGGTGGTGATGCTGCGCGGCATGCCGCGCAGCGCGCTCATCGAGGCGATCGTCACCAGGTGGCCGGCGTTCTGCGCGCGGAAGATTTCCAGCGCCGCCTCGCATTGCGCCAGCGCGGCGATGAAGTTGGTCTGCGCGGTCTCGCGGTTGGCGCGGAAGCCGCCAGTGCCGAGCGGCCGCCCCTTGCCGGCGCCGGCGTTGACGATGATGCGGTCGAGCCCGCCGAACTCGGCAGCGAAGTCCCTGAACACCGCGAATACCTGCTCGTGCTCGTTGACATCGAGAGCGCGGATCGACACGCGGATCTGCGGATGCGCGGCGCACAGCTCGCCGCGCAGCGCTTCAAGCCGCTCGATGCGGCGGGCGCACAGCGCCAGGTCATGGCCGCGCGCGGCGAATGTGCGCGCCATGCCGTGGCCCAGGCCGGAGCTGGCGCCGGTAATCAGGATGGTCTTGCGCATGGTTTGGTTTGGCCCAACTCGACAGGGGCAGGCATTGTCGGGCGATCGCCGCGGCCGCGTACGCCGATCGAACGGCTGACCGCGGCGCCGCGCCGCGCTATCGTGCCGGCGGTTCCCCGTCCGGATCGATGCGTGCCCGACATCGCCGCGCCCGTCTTTGTGCAGATGCGCCAGCCGCCGGCCGGGCGCTTTCTGGTGGTCGGCGACATCCACGGTGAACTGGCGATGTTGCAGCGCCTGCTGCGACTGGCGGCCTACGAGCCGCAGCACGACCGGCTGATCGCGCTCGGCGATCTGGTCGACCGCGGTCCGCAGTCGCGCGAAGTGCTGCAGTGGTTTGCGCAGAATCCCGGCGCCTGCAGCCTGCTCGGCAACCACGAGGCGCTGATGCTGGGTGCCGCGCACGACCGACGCACCGAACAGCTCTGGTGTTACAACGGCGGCGATTGGTCGCGGGCGCTTGGCGCCGCGACGCTGGCGCAGCTGCGCGAGCAGGTCGCGGCGTTTCCGCTGGCGATCGAGCTGCAGGCCGATGACGGTCGGCGCATCGGCCTGGTCCACGCCGAGCTGTCGCCGGGGCTGGCCTGGGACATCGTGCGCGAGCTGCGTTTCGATGCACGCCAGGCCGTGCACGAGGCAGCCGGCTCACCGGGCTTCGAGCTGCTGTGGGGGCGCAGCCGCCACCGCATCGCCAAGCGCCTCTGCGATCCGCGGGCCGGCCCGCCGGATTACACGCAGTTGCGTGCGGCCGTGCAGACAGTGGCCGGCGTCGATCTGGTCATCGGCGGACACAGCATCGTCGCCTCGCATCAGCCGCGGCGGCTGGGCAATTGCCTGGCGATCGATACCGGCGCCTACACCGCTCGGGGTCGCCTGACGCTGGTCGATCCGTTGGCAGGGCGCTACTGGCAGGTCGGCCGCGGCGAGCAGCAGCAGTGGCCGGCGCAGCCTTTGCCCGCACCGCTGCTGGCCTCGGTCTGAGCGCGCGCCGGACGCTCAGGACGAAACCCTACTCATCGAACGCCACCGTCGCGCTGGCGGAACTGCTCAGCGTCAGCGATTGCGTGTCGCGGAAGCTGAGACCGTCGTCGGCGTCGGGGGCTTCCTGATCGGCCTGGCAGGTCCAGGCGACGGTGTAACTGCCTGGCGCCAGGTGATCGATGGTGAAGCTGTAGACGTCGTTGTCGGCGTCGTAGCTCAGGCCGGCCGAGGCCAGTGGCTGAGCGACGTTGGTGACGGTGTCGCTGCGGAAGTAATCGGCCGGGCTGACGTCGCTGCCCGGCCAGACATAGACCGCGACGCCACGGCCGGCGGTGCGGCCGGCTCGGCAGGCACTGGCCTCGACCAAGCTGCGTGGAATGCTGCCGTCGATGCTGCCGGCTTCGCTGAACCGGGCGGCGCGCAGCACGGGACGCAGCTCGTAGCCGCCGTCGCTGTTGCGCCGGTCGAGCAGCGAAAACGGCAGCTCCAGCGTCAGCACAACGGTTTCGCTGTCGTTCTGGGACAGAGACAAATCCAGATCCAGGTAGTCCGGCTGCGCTGCCAGCGTGAGCGGCAGCACGCTGCCGTCACTGCTCGTCAGGCTGGCGCCGCTCAGCGAGAAGCGCGCGCGGACGCCGGCGAAATCGCCCTGCGCATCGTTCTTCGACAGCAGTTCGACACGGTCGCCCGTTTCGATGGTAAGCAGATCGAAAAGGTGAGCCTGGGCGGAATCGAAGCTGTGCACACTCGCGCCCGTATCCAGCAGGTCGACGTAAGGCACGGCCAGCGACAGCGCCTGCGCGTCGCTTGGCTGGCTGACGGCGAGATCGACATGGAGGCGGGCCTCGCAGCCGCCGAGCAGCAGCAGGGCTGCCAGGAACGGGCGTCGCCACGACGGGACCCTGGCGCCAGGGTGGGGACGGGGCGGAGGCAGGCGCAGACGCAGCGGCGGCATGGCAGGGCAGGTGATGGACCGGCCGCCACCTTAAGGCGCCGTCACGCCGTACAGCGTCGCCGGCGCATGGCGGTTTGTTTCCAATTGTTTCGAGGGTGAACGAGATGCTTCCGGTGCAGTCAGATCATGCGGATCCATCGGGGGGACATGCCATGAGCGCCAAGGTGCTGCTGGTCGACGACGACGTGCGGCTGCGGCAGATGATTGCGGAATTCCTGCAGCGCCATGGCATCGAGTCCGAAGGCGTGTCGACCGCGGCCGCAGCACTGCGAGCGCTGTCGCGGCAGGCCTTCGATCTGGTGGTGCTGGATCTGATGCTGCCGGACGAGGATGGCATCGCGCTGTGCCGTCGGTTGCGCAGCGCGGCGTCGCCGCTGCCGATCATCATCCTGTCGGCCAAGGGTGACGACGTCGACCGCATCATCGGCCTCGAAGTCGGCGCCGACGATTACCTGGCCAAGCCCTGCAATCTGCGCGAGCTGGTCGCGCGCATCTACACGGTGCTGCGCCGCTTCGCCCAGCCTGCGCGCAGCGAAGCGATCGGCGCGCCCAAGCGGCTGCGCATCGGCGATGTCGAGCTCGACCTGTGGGCGCGGGTCCTCACGCGCGATGGCGCAACGGTACACATCACCACGCGCGAATATCAGTTGCTCGAAGCGCTGGTGATGCACGCGCGCCGCGTCCTCAACCGCGACGAGCTGATGACGCTGACCAGCGGCCGTCCCAGCGACAGCCTGTCGCGCAGCATCGACATCCTGATCTCGCGGCTGCGCCAGGTGCTGGAACCGGACCCTGCGGCACCGCGCTACATCCAGACCGTCTGGGGTCGCGGCTACATGTTCGTGCCCGACCTGCCGGCGTCATGAGCCTGCGCTGGTTGCTGGCGCTGCTGCTCGGCGCCGCCCTGGTCGTCGGGCCTACCATCAACGTCGCCCTGCTGAGCATCTTTCCGCCGCCGCTGCCGGCGTTCATGCCGGCGCCGCCCTGTCTGCCGGGCCAGCGCGACCAAGGCCCCTGCGTGCACAGTGAAGAAGGCGGCGAGCCGCGCCCCGGGCTTATCGGTCCGCGTCGCAGCTTCTTGCTGGGCGAGCGACTCTCGACGATGCCCAACACCGTGTTCGCGCTGCATGAAGGTCCCGAGCCCCGGCTCGGCGAATTCCGCGCGATCCGCTCGCATCTGCTGTGGATCAACCTGGCCAGCTT
>CBINNP010000022.1:0-24406 GCA_966252075.1 uncultured Solimonas sp. | reverse complement strand
GCCATCTCGACCTGCGCCCCTTCATCCTCTCGCGCGGCGATTCGACCTACGTCACCACCGGCGGCCTGACCCGCGTGGCAATGGTGAAAGGCTCGCTGGTCGTCAACAGCTCGCAGGGCGGCGGCGCCAAGGACACCTGGATCGTCGACCTGGAAGGCGCTGCATGAGCCTGCAGCGCCGCCACGAGGAGAAACACTGATGCTGTCCCGTGTCGCCGACAATCTCTACTGGCTGGGCCGCTATCTGGCCCGCGCCGAAAACACCGCACGACTGATCAGCGTGCATTCCCATCTGCTGCTGGACCTGCCGCGCGGCGTCGCGCTCGGCTGGGCGCCGCTGGTATCGATCCTCGGCGCCGATGAGGCCTACCGCGAACACCACAGCGAAATCGGCGAAGCCGAGGTCATGCGCTTCCTGCTGCTCGACACCGAGAATCCCAGCTCCATCGCCGCTTCAGTCGGCGCCGCCCGCGAGATCCTGCGCACCGCACGCGACTCGACGCCGCGCGACGCCTGGGAGCAGATCAATGCCCTGCACCTGTTCCTGCAGGAGAAAGGCGAGCGGCACCTGCCTCGCATGTTCCGCCAGGAAGGCCTGGACCGCGTCATCGACGGCATCCTGCTGTTGCGCGGCATGCTCGGCGCGACCATGACGCACGACGTCGGCTACCACTTCCTGCAGATCGGCCTGCATCTGGAACAGGCCGACATGACCTCGCGCATCATCGACGTGCGCACCGTCGACCTGATCCAGTCGCGCTCCGGTGACGAGCTGCAGCCCTTCCAGCACATCCAGTGGATGAGCGTGCTGCGCTCGCTGATGGCCTATCAGGCTTACCGCCGCCACGAGCGCATCCGCGTCAGCGGTCCGGCGGTGCTGCGCTTCCTGCTGCAGAACCGCGATTTCCCGCGCTCGCTGATGTATTGCCTGAACACCCTGAGCGCCATGCTGCCGCGGCTGCCGCACAACCGCGCCAGCGAACGCAGCCTCGACCGCATCCGCGCGCTGATCCAGGACGCCAACTTCGAGAAGCTGCTTGAGCGCGGCCTGCACGAATGGCTGGACGAGATCCAGATCGGCATCGGCGCCGTCCACGCGGCGCTGGCCCGCAGCTACTTCCAGCAGGATTCCGGCATGAGCAGCCAGCGCCAGGCCGCGTTCGGCTGATCGCGCGACCGCACAACGAAAAAGGCGGGCGCCCGCTGTCGCGAACGCCCGCCTTTTTTGCGCCATGAGCCGCAGTCGCGCGGCTTGCGGCGGCGTCGCTTCAGCCCGGCTTCGCCTGCTTCTCCAGCAAGCTGCCCTGCCCGTCCGGCGTCTCCCATTCGAACTTCGGCAGATTGCGGAACGAGGCGACCAGATGCTGGCCCCAGGACTCGCGGATTTCGGCGAATAGCGGCGTGTCGAGGTCGAAGCGCAGCTTGTGGGTAATCTTCAGCGCGCTCTTGGGCATGATCGCCAGATCGATCGGCGGACCTACCGAGATGTTGCTGCGCATCGTCGAGTCGATCGACACCAGCGCGCAGCGCGCCGCGTCCTCCAGCGTTACTTCCGGCCGGATCACGCGGTCCAGGATCGGCTTGCCGTACTTGCTCTCGCCGATCTGCAGAAACGGCGTCTCCGGCGACGAGGTGATGCAGTTGCCCTCGGCGTAGATCATGTAGATCGCCGGTTCCTCGCCCTCGATCTGACCGCCGAGGATGAAGGTGCTGCGCAGGTCCGCCGTGCTGTACTGCGCGTGGCTGGCCACCTGCTTCTGCGCATTGACGGAAATCGCACCGACGTACTCGGCAGCGTCGTACATGTGCCGCGCCAGGCGCAGGCTCATCGGCACCACCGGCGCTTCCAGATCGCGACGGATTTGCGCCACCACGGCCTGCGTCGTCGCCAGGTTGCCGGCGGACAGCAGCACAAAGCTGCGCTCGCCGTCGAACTGGAAGACGTGCATCTTGTTGTAGGTGCGGACGTCGTCGACGCCGGCGCTGGTACGCGTATCAGCTGCGAAAACCAGGCCTTCGTTGACTCTGATGGCGACGCAATACGTCATGAAACGCTCGGTTCCTGGGCGGCCGGTGGCCGGGTCAAAGGGGCGACAGTGTAGGCAGCGACGCCGGTCGCGTCACGCCAGCGCCTGCTCTATGCATTTCTTGTGCCGCGCAAAGCGGCCGTGACAGACTGCTCTCGATCCGCTCCGGACAGCCCGCCGAGGACCCACCATGCATGGCGCCCGCATCGAATTCTTCTGGGATGCCGTCAGCCCCTATACCTATCTGGCAGCGACCCAGATCGAGGCCATCGCGCAGCGCCGTCAGGCCGAGCTGGTCTGGCGCCCCTGCCTGCTCGGCAAGGTGCTGGAAGGCAGCGCCAACCAGCCACCGCTGGCCAATCCGGCCAAGCGCCGTTACATGTTCGACGATCTCGCCCGCTGGGCCCGCCACTACGGCGTGCCGCTGACGCCGCCGCAGCACTTTCCGGCCTCGACCCTGCTGGTGCAGCGGATCGGCTGCGCGCTGCCGGACGCCGACGTCGGCCCCTGGGCCAAGGCGACGCTGGGCGCCTACTGGGGCCGCGGCGAGGACATCAGCCAGCCCGAAGTCCTGCGCGGCATCATCGCCGGCCTCGGCTGGAACGCCGAGGCGCTGCAGACCGCCGCGCAGACGCCGCAGGCCAAGGACGCACTCAAGCGCAACACCGACGAGGCGCTCAGCCGCGGCGCCTTCGGCGCGCCGACCTTCTTCGTCGGCGAGGCGATGTTCTGGGGCAACGACCGCCTGCCGCTGCTGGACGCCGCGCTCGCCGCCGGCTGAAAGGCGATTGCGCACCGGCCTCAGATCCGGCGCAGGTCGAGCGTGCACGGGAATTCCGGGTTCGGCGTTTCTTCGCGCACGCGCAGGAATCCCGGCGTATGGCCGATCGCCTCGAAGCGGGCGATGCGCCGTGCCTCGGCCTCGAAGGCGTTGACCGGAAAGCTGTCGTAGTTGCGCCCCGCCGGATGCGCGACGTGATACGTGCAGCCTGCCAGCGAACGGCCGCTCCAGCGATCGTAGAGGTCGAACACCAGCGGCGTATGCACGCCGATCGTCGGATGCAGGCAGGCATAGGGCTGCCAGGCCCGATAGCGCACGCCGGCAACCTGTTCGCCGTAGATGCCGGTCGCACGCAGGGGCATCTGGCGGCCGTTGCAGGTGACCAGATGCCGGCCCGGCACCAGATTCTTGACCTTGACCTGCAGGCGCTCCAGCGAGGAATCGACGAAGCGCGTGGTGCCGCCGGCGCCGGGTTCCTCGCCGAGCACCGGCCAGGGCTCCAGCGCATGGCGCAGCTCCAGCTCGATGTCCTCGTAGCGGATCACGCCGTGGCGCGGGAAGCGGAACTCGAAATGCGGCGCAAACCAGTCGTGCTCGAAGGCAAATCCGCCGCGCCGCAGATCGGCGACCACTTCGCCCAGATCGCGCCAGTTGTCATGCGGCAACATCCAGCGATCCTGCAACTGCGTGCCCCAGCGCACCAGCGGCTGGGTGTAGGGCTCGCGCCAGAACCAGCTGATCAGCGCACGCACCAGCAGCTGCTGGACCAGGCTCATCCGCGCATGCGGCGGCATCTCGAAACCACGCAGCTCGACCAGACCCAGGCGCCCGGTCGGCCCGTCCGGCGAATACAGCTTGTCGATGCAGAACTCGGAGCGGTGGGTATTGCCGGTCAGATCGACCAGCAGGTTGCGCAAGGTGCGATCGACGGTCCATAGCGGCACCTCCCAACCCTTCTGCGGCAGCTGGCCGAGGGCGATCTCCAGCTCGTACAGCTGCGAGTCGCGGGCCTCGTCGACACGCGGATGCTGCGAGGTCGGGCCAATGAACAGCCCGGAGAACAGATACGACAGCGAGGGGTGGTTCTGCCAGTAGCGCAGCATGCTGCCGAGCACATCCGGCCGGCGCAGGAACGGCGAATCCGCGGTCGTCGCGCCGCCGACCACCACGTGGTTGCCGCCGCCGGTGCCGACAGCGCGGCCGTCGATCAGGAATTTCTCGGTCGACAGCCGCGACTGGAACGCCTGCTCGTACAGCGTCACGGTGTTGTCGCGCAGCTCGTGCCAGGAGCGTGCCGGCTGGATGTTGACCTCGATGACGCCGGGGTCCGGAGTGATCTTCAGCACTTCCAGCCGCGGGTCCGGCGGCGGTGCATAGCCCTCGATGCGCACCGGAAGCCCGGTTTCGGCGGCGACGTCCTCGATCGCTGCGACCAGGTCGATGAAGTCCTCGGTGCGGCCGACCGGCGGCAGGAAGACGTTGATCCAGCCCTCGCGCGGCTCGACCGAAACCGCGGTGCGAACATTGGTGCCGGTCAGAAAGGTGCCGCCGGTCCGCCGCGGCGGCTGCTCGGGACGCCAGGTCTGGCCGCCGGCGCGGCGCTGTTCGGCTTCGCGCTCGTGGCCCTGCAACTGCAGGAACGGCTGGCGTCGCGGATCGGCCGCCGGCAGCGTCGCCGGCAATGACAAGGGGTCGGCCGGATAGCTGTACGGCACCGGCGCACCCGGCGCGTGCGGCAAGGATTCCAGCGGCAGACGCAGGCCGATCGGCGAGTCGCCCGGCATCAGGAACAGCTTGCCGGTGCGCAGCAGCCAGCGCTCGCTCATCCAGCGCGCCGCCGCCTGCCAGCGCTGCACCGGCAGCACGTAGCCGCGCGGCGTGCCCAGGCCGCGTTCGAACACCTGCAGCAGCCGGGCACGCTCCTCGGGATCCTTGAGGCGGCTGTCGGTCGGATCGAGGTTGATCGGCAGCTTGCGCTCGCGGACCAGGTAATGCAGCGAATCCTCGTAGGCCTCCAGCGCGTTGCGCGGGTCGACTTCCAGGCGCTCGGCCAGCCCCAGCATGAAGCGATTGGCGTCCTGCAGGCTCGGCGGCTTGGCAACGTTGCCCTTGACGATCGGCGCGCGCCACAGCGGCTGGCCGTCGCGGCGCCAGTACAGCGTGTAGACCCAGCGCGGCAGCGACTCGCCCGGATACCACTTGCCCTGGCCGTAGGTCAGCAGGCCCTGCGGGGCGTACTGCTCACGCAGCCGCAGCATCAGGTCCAGCGCGCGATTGGTCTTGGTCGGGCCGACCGCAGCGGTGTTCCACTCCTCGCCCTGCGGGTCGTCGACAGCGACGAAAGTCGGCTCGCCGCCCATGGTCAGGCGCACGTCGTCGACGCGCAGGCGATGGTCGACCGCCTCGCCGAGGCTGTCGATCGTCTCCCATTGTTCGTCGCTGTACGGCTTGGTGACGCGCGGCGTCTCGAAGATGCGCGTCACGCTCATCTCGTGGCCGAACTCGACCTCGCACTCGTCGATCAGACCGCTGATCGGTGCGGCCGACGAGGGCTCCGGCGTCGCCGACAGCGGGATGTGGCCCTCGCCGGCGAACAGGCCGGAGGTCGGGTCCAGGCCCAGCCAACCGGCGCCGGGGACGTAGACCTCGGTCCAGGCGTGCAGATCCGTGAAATCGACATCGGTGCCGCTCGGCCCGTCCAGCGATTTGACGTCCGGCTTGAGCTGGATCAGGTAGCCGGAGACGAAGCGCGCCGCCAGGCCCAGGTGGCGGAACATCTGCACCAGCAGCCAGGCCGAGTCGCGGCAGGAGCCGGAGGCCTTCTCCAGTGTCTGCTCGGGCGTCTGCACGCCGGGCTCCATGCGGATCAGGTAGCCGATGCGCTGCTGCAGCTCGCGGTTGAGATTGACGATGAAGTCGACGCTGCGCTCGGCGGTCTTGGGCACCGCATCGAGCAGCGCCTGCAGCAGCGGCCCGGCCGGTTCCGGCTTCAGGTACGGCAGCAGATCGGCCTTGAGCCCCGCCTCGTATTCGAACGGTTAGGCGTCCGCATACTTCTCGACAAAGAAGTCGAAGGGATTGATGACAGCGAGGTTGGCGACCAGATCGACCGTCACCCGGAAGTGCTCGATCGGCTCCGGAAACACCACGCGGGCCTGCCAGTTGCCGAACGGGTCTTGCTGCCAGTTCAGGAAGTGCGGCTCCGGCGAGATCTTCAGCGAGTAGCTGAGGACCTGCGTGCGCGAGTGCGGCGCCGGCCGTAGACGAATCAGCTGAGGCGAGAGGCCGACCCGACGGTCGTAGCGGTACTCGGTGAGGTGATGCAGGGCGGCATGAATCGACATGGATCCTGGCGTGACTCAGCAGTTCTGCGTGCTGCGGTTCTTGTGTAGCCGGCACAGACAGCGACCGGCGCGGGCAGCGAATCTTCTGGCAAAAGCGATGCCATTGCCATCAGGCATTTAACGTAAGCTGCGCAACCGGCGCCGCGCCACCTCTGACGCTTCTTATACTGGCACGGTCCCTCCAGAGCATTGCACCGCCCGTGTCCGCCTGCCGCGCGCCCAGCCATTCCGACTTCATCCGCGTCCGCAGCCTGCGCTACCACGTGCGCCGCGGGGGCGATCCGCGACGGCCTATCCTGTTCCTGGCCCATGGCCTGCTCGATGCCTCGGCCACCTTCGCCGACCTGGCAACGCCGCTGACCGCGTTCTGCCAGGTGATCGCGCCGGATTGGCGCGGCATGGGCCACAGCCAATGGCCCGCCGACGGCTACTGGTTTGCCGACTATGTGGCCGATCTGGAGGTGCTGGTCGACCACTACGCGGCGGAGACGCCCATCTGGCTGGCGGGGCACAGCATGGGCGGCCAGATCGCCAGCCTCTACGCCGGCCTGCGGCCCGAGCGCGTCAGCCGGCTGGTGCTGCTCGACAGCCTGTTCGTGCCGGAGACGCCGGCCGATGCCATGCCGGCGCGCTATCGCCGCTGGCTGCAGCAGCTGCGCCAGCCCATGCGCGCCAAGACCTACGCTTCTTATGCAGCGCTGGCCGAGCGCATCCGCATTCAGCATCCGCAGCTGGACGAGGCACGCGCGATGTTCGTCGCCCGGGGCTGGGGGACCGAAGATGGCCGCGGCCGTGTGCGTCTGCTTGCCGACCCGCGCCACCGGCTCAACATGCCGACGCCGGCACGTCTGGCCGACTCGATGGCGATCTGGCGGCAAATCCGCGCGCCAACGCTGTTCATCGACGGCCTGGCTTCCTTCGGCAGGACCGCGATCAGTGCCGAGCAGCACGCCGCGCGACGCGCCTGTTTTGCGCGCCGCGAGGAAACCGGCATCGACGGCGCCGGGCACATGCTGCACTTCGATGCGCCGGCGCTGACGGCCGAGAAGATCGCGACGTTCCTGCAGCGCTGAACGCCGGCCAGTCCCCGCCCCGGCAAGCCGCGCACCCTTTCAGTGCGCCATTCCGTGCGCCATTCAGTGCGCGATATGCAGACCGCACTCCTGCTTCGGGTCCGGCTTGGTCGGATCGACGTAATCCCAGTTGTTCGGCAGCCCGCGGCGCTGCAGGTAGCGGTGCAGATCGCGCGAGGTCCAGCGCAGCAGCGGCGCCACCTTGAGGATGCCGTCGGCGTTGCGCGCCACCTCGTCCATCTTGGCGCGCTGCGCGGTGTCCTCGGCGCGCACGCCGGTGAACCAGACCACTGGCTTGAGCGCGGTCAGCGCACGCTCGAACGGCTCCAGCTTGAGTTCGCGGACAAAGGCGTCGAAATGCGCATCCTCAGGACCGGGCGGCGGCCCGTCGAGCGCCTCACGCTGCGCACGCGTGCGCAGCGGCGTGTAGATGCGCAGGTCGAGCCCCAGCTTCTGCCGCAGGTCCTCGGCGTGGCGATAGGTCGCTGCGGTGTTGTAGCCGGAATCCATCCACACCACCGGCAGCTTCGGCGCCACGCGATAGACCAGATCGAGCAGCACCGCCGCGAACGGTCGGAAGTTGCTGGTGACGATGGCCGGCTCGCCGGCCGACAGGTGCCGCTCGATCAGCGCCAGAGACTCGGCTTCGAGCGTCGGCGGCAGGGTGGAGATGATGGAAGACATGGCGGGGTCCTGCGGTTTGCTGGAGTCGAATCACCTTAAAAGAAGATGTGCATGCCGGGGGACCTGTAAGCGATAAGGTCCTTGCATATAACTTTTCCTCTATGGGGACATCGCGGGCTTTTGCTAGTCTCGCGCGCCACATCCTGTCGGCCCCGATTCGCACGCCATGAGCATCGCACCGGACCTGCTTGCCTGTACCCAGCCCTGGGCCTCGTCGGCCGGCGGCAAGACCGTCGTGCGCGGCCGCCGCCGCGACCATGACGGCAGCGTGCTGCATTTCGTCCACGGCAACAGCTTCTGCAGCGCCACTTACTGGCCGCTGCTGCGTGGTTTCGTGCCGGACTACGGGCTGTTCTGGCAGGACCTCGAAGGCCATGGCGACAGCGAGGTGCCGGCGCGTTTTGCCGGCACGCAGAAGATGGTCGACCGCATTGCCGCGGTGATCGCCGAGCAGAAACCCGGCGGCCGCAAGCTGGTCGGCGTCGGGCATAGCTACGGCGGCGCGCTGACGCTGCGCGTGGCCACCGACTACCCGGAACTGTTCAGTGCGGTGATCCTGCTCGACCCGATCCTGCTGCCGCATCGCGAGTGGCTGATTTCGCGCAGCCTGGCTGCGATCAACGCCTTGCCGCTGGCGCGTACCGCGCGCCGCCGGCGCACTCGCTGGCCCAGCCTGGCCGCGCTGCGCCAGCACCTGCGCGGACGCGGCATCTATCGCGGCTGGAGCGACGAGGCCTTCGATCTGTTCTGCGAATACGGCAGTCACGACGAAAACGGCGAACGGGTGCTCAACTGCCCGCCCTGGATGGAAGCCAGCATCTTCTCGACACCGATCTATCCCTGGCGCGCGCTGCGCAGGCTGCGCTGCCCGGCGCTGGTGATATCGGGGCAGCAGAGCTACCCCTTCATGGCCCCCGCGATGCGCCGCGCACAGCAGCTGCAGCCGGCGCTGCAGATGCGCACTCAGCCCGGCGGCCACCTGTTTATGCTCGAAGACGCGCAGACCACGCTGGCGACGATGCGCGAGTTCCTCGCCTCGCAGCATCTCTGATCGCGCGGGCCGCGCAGGCCCGGTTGCTCAAATGCCGCAGCGACGCGGCGCAAGGCCCAATCTTCTTCGCCGAGGCGCGTGCTAGCGTCGCGTCCGAACCGCTGCGTCATACGAAAGGCGGTCACGAGAATGGGGCCGGCTCATCGTGAACCGGCTCGCTGGGAGGAGATGGACCATCATGAACGTCTCGCGCGCCTGCTTGTTTGCCTTCACATCGCTGCTGGGCGGTGTCGCCGCGCCCGCCTGCGCGGAAAGTTTCGAATTTCTCGATGGCGAGCTCAGCGGCACGCTCAACAGCACCACGACCTTCGGCGCCGCCGTGCGCATGGAAGACCGCGCCAGCAACCTGATCGGCAAGGTCAACCAGACTCCTGACGGCTGCAGCCGCCAGTACCAGACCTGTGTGGGCCTGTTCCGCGAACAGTCCTACCCCGCCGAGCGGCTGGCCTCGCTGCCCGGCCAGTACTCGATGCGCGCCGACGACGGCGACCTCAACTACGACAAGCATGACCTCACGCAGGCGGTCGCCAAGCTGACCCAGGATCTGTCGCTGAACTGGAACGGCTTCGGTTTCTACGCGCGCTGGCTGTACTTCTACGACTTCGTCAACAACGACTTCACCGAGACACATCCCAACATGATCACGCCGGAAAATGTCGACCGCGTCGGCATCACCGGCGATCCGATCGCCAACCGCTACTTCGCGCATACCTACGGCCCCGGCGAACGCGTGCGCAGCAAGCGCAGCGACAGCGAGACCCGTCGCACCATCGGCAATGCCTTCCAGCTGCTCGACATCAACATCTTCGGCCACCTGCCGCTCGGCGATCGCCAGCTGGCCTTCAAGCTCGGCCGGCAGACCGTCAACTGGGGCGAGTCGACACTGCTGGCGATCAACAGCATCAATCAGGCGAACCCGGTCAACGCCAACAACCTGTTCCGCGTCGGCACGCAAATCGACGAGATCTTCACGCCGGTGGCGATGGCGTTCTTCAGCATCGAGCCGTTCTCCAACGCCACCGTCGAGGCCTTCTACCAGTTCGAATGGCAGTCGATCGACGCGCCGCCGCCGGGCAGCTACTTCTCCACCAACGACATCAGCACCGGCAACAACGGCCGCAGCGTCAACTTCTCGTTCGGCTCCTCGCCGGAGGATCCGGACCGCGCCTTCGACGGCGAGACCGACAACAGCCGCGCGGGCTACTTCGACAACCCGCTGACGCTGATCACGCCGACCACCGGCACGCTGCTGCGCGAGCGCGACATGGAGGCCAGCAACAACGGCCAGTTCGGCCTGGCATTCAAGTACTACGCCGAAGATCTCGGGGCCGGCACCGAGTTCGGCTTCTACTTCATGAACTACCACTCGCGGCTGCCGTATGTGAGCTTCTTTGCCGCGCAGGAAGGCTGCGGCCGCCACGCGACCAATACCTCGGAGTTCCTCTCCGCCTGCAACAACATCCCGGCGATCTCCAATCCGCGCGCGCGCCTGCAGCTGCTGCAGGACGCCGGCCTGCTGATCGCCGCGCGGCCCGGCGTGCTGCTCAACGACATCGGCGTGTTCGACAGCCCGCAGGAAGGCCTGGACACGCTGACTTCGCTGCTGCTCGGCGGCAACCCGAACGCGCCGCTCGACGATGCGATCGCCCTGGACTCGCCGCGCCTGGTGTTCGAGTACCCCGAGAATATCCAGATGTACGGCTTCAGCTTCAACACCACCTTCGGCGACTATTCGTTTCAGGGCGAAGTCGCCTACCGCCCCAACCTGCCGCTGCAGGTGTCGATCACCGACCTGGGCTTCGCCGCGCTGGCACCGACGCTGACGCTATGCCATCGCCAGTCCGCCAACTGCGCCGGCACCACCGCCGGCTCCGGCTTCGACGAGGATGGCAACCGCACGATCTACGACAGCAGCGACTTCGTCGACGCCAACGGCAACAATCCCTACCGCGACACGCTGAACCTGCTGGTCGGCCATGCGCCGGGCTCGGCACGCTCGTTCCCCAGCTTCATCATTCCCTACCGCGGCGGCGTGGTCGGCGAAAACGCGGCGACCGATCTGACGCAGCCGCTGGACCGCAACAACCCGGGCTACATCAAGGGCTACGAGCGCTTCGAGGTCTACCAGTTCAATCTCGGCCTGACGCGCGTGCTCGGCGCTACCGAGAATCCGATCCACGCCGATCAGGTGCAGATCGTCGGCGAATGGGGTGCGACCTGGGTGCCCGGCCTGCCGTCGCTGGATGAGCTGCAGATCGATGCGCCCGGCGTCTACCTGCACGCCTCGGCCGGCGCCGACGGCAGCGGCGCCGACGGCTCGCAACAGGCCTGCTCCAGCAATGTCGCCTGCAGCTACGGCGCCGACGGCCTGCGCTTCAACCCGCATCAGGCCAACCTCGATCACTTCGTCGACAAGTTCTCCTGGGGCTATCGCCTGATCACCATCATCAAGTACGAGAGCGTGCTGCCGATGATCAGCCTGCAGCCTTTCATCATCTGGGCGCACGACGTCAAGGGCACCTCGCCGGGGCCGGCCGAGAATTTCATCGAATCGCGCAAATCGGTGATCGCCAATCTCGAAACCCGCTACAAGGACTGGGCATCGTTCACGATCGGCTACACCTGGTTTTTCGGCGGCGGCGAGACCAATTTGTTACGCGACCGCGATTTCGCGCAAGCCTTCGTGAAGCTGCAGTTCTAGATAGACTTTATAAGTTGAAACGGAATTGGCGATCGCGGTGACCGCCCCTCGCATCACGAGCGATAATCCGACTCTATTGTCGGAATTTGCCTACAACATCTCGCCTGACCTTTCAGTAAATTTCCTCGACCCAGGGTGTCATGGACGACATCGACGGGGGGAGAACGGCAGATTCATTGCGAAACGCACGAGGAGAGAAGTGTGCTTCGCAAGAATTTGGCGGATAACGATAAAAATTAAGAAGTGAGTCCATCCATCCGGTCCTGCGTGCAAGCGCGGGGTGCCGTTTCTATGCATGCCGGTTCACGCAACACGGGAGTTGCACCGGCTACCGGGGGCGTTAAAGGCCCTGAACAATGGAGTTCTCATGAAAAAAGTGATGAGCGTGATCGGCACGGCCGCCTGGCTGGCCGCTGCTACTGCCTATGCCCAGGATCCGGCCGTTGAGGCCGCCCCTGCTGGCGAACCGGCACCGACTGCTGAAGCCGCACCGACCACCACCACCGAAACCGCCGCGGTCAGCTCGGACTCGACGCTGCTGGCGGCACCGAGCTACCTCGGCATCCTCGGCCTCTACACGCTGGCCGACAGCGACCGCGATGTCAGCGTCTCCGACATCAAGCGCGGCACCGGCATCGACCTGCTCTACGGCTGGCAGAGCGAGAAGAACTGGGGCTTCGAAGTGCACGGGGCGGTGCAGACCTTCGAGACCGGCAACACCCTGCGCACGGACTTCTACAACTACAACCTGGGCCTGGACCTGTTCTACGCCTTTGGTGACCGCACGCACTTCACGCCGTTCCTGCTGATCGGCGGCGGCGCGTCGTACAACGACATCTACCCGAACACCAGCAACACGCAGGAAGACGATTACGACTTCTTCGCCAATGCCGGCGTCGGCTTCGTCACCGGCCCGGTCACCAAGGTCGGCTCGCTGCGCATCCGCGGTGAAGCACGCTACGTCTACGACAACTACGTGCAGGGCGACGGCGACGTGCGCTTCGGCCTCGGCATCGAGATTCCGCTGTTCGTCGAGAAGATCGTCACCGTGCAGGCGCCGCCGGCGCAGACGCAGGTGGTCGAAGTGCCGTCCGGCCTGCGCGACAGCGACGGCGACGGCGTGGTCGACGATCACGACAAGTGCCCGGATACCCCGGCCGGCTCGCGCGTCGACGGCGACGGCTGCCCGTTCGACAAGGTCATCAACCTCAAGGGCGTGACCTTCGAGTTCAACAAGACGCGCCTGCGTCCGGACGCGCAGACCATCCTCGACTGGGCCACCGGCATCCTCAAGAAGTATCCGGACATGAAGGTCGAGATCGCCGGCCACACCGACAACGTGGGTTCGGATGAATACAACCAGAAGCTGTCGGAAGGCCGCGCGGAATCGGTGAAGGGCTACTTCGTCGAGCACGGCGTGCCGGATACGCAGCTGTCGGTGAAGGGCTACGGCGAAGCGGAACCGATCGCCGACAACGCCAGCGAAGACGGTCGTGAGCGCAACCGCCGCGTCGAGCTGCGGATCCTCAACTGATCGCCCTGCACCCAGAATCGGAGCAATTCATGAACACGTATGAACTGATGAAGAAAGCGCTGGCTGCGGGCGTCGTGGCGGTGTCGATCGGCCTCGCCGGTTGCCACGCCGATGGCGACAACACGGTCGGCCCCGGCGGCGGCATCGGCGGCGGCGGCTCGTCCGACGGCACCGGCAGCTGCGATGTGCCGGTCGGCGAAATCTGCGTGGCCGGCGGCCATGGCAGCACGCAGGCCCTGCTCGACGAGCTGCTCAATCCGGGCGGCGCGCTGGAATCGCTGGCCGGCCCGCTGGCGCCGGTCAGCGAAGACCTGATCGACGAAGTCGTCACGCTGTTGCAGAACGACGGCGATCTGGCCAACCTGGTGACCAATCTGCTGCAGGGCACCGACGGCAAGCAGCCGAACCTGGAGCTGGCACTGGCGTCGCTGCTCGACGGCGGTCTGCAGGAAATCATCGAAGGCCTCGTCAATCCGGCGACCCTGCAAGATTTGCTCGGCGAAGACGGCGTCACCGGCGTCATCCAGGGCCTGCTGCAGTCCAGCGGCGACGACAACTGCCAGGCGGCGCTGTCGACGATCTGCCTGATCGGCGGCAACGGCGGCAAGATCGGCCTGGTGGAAGCGCTGATCACCGACAACGGCGCACTCACCGACCTGGCTGCGAACCTCAGCGAGGAAGACCTCGTCGCCGTGCTCGGTGACGTGCTCGAAAGCGACGGCTCGCTGCCGGATCTGGTGCAGGGCCTGTTCGCGGAAGGTCAGCTGATCGAGGGTCTGCAGACATTGCTCGATCCGAACCAGCAGGGCAGCCTGGCCGATGCGATCGGCGATCTGCTGCTCGGCGATGGCCGCGACAGCAACCTCGTTGAGCAGATCCTCAACGGTCTCGGCAACCTGCTCGGCTCGGTGCCGTAAGCGCATCCGCCGACACACGGTAGCCGCAGTCTGAAGAAAGCCCGGGTCCGCCCGGGCTTTCTTTTTTTTGCCTGCCGCGGCGCGCCTGTCATCGAAGCTTCATGAATCTGTCATCGACGGATCACTGCCGCCACCCAAGCTGGCGCGCGACATGAAAGCAACGACCGCCAAGAAGAAGGCCCGGTCCGCCGGTGACGGCAAGAACCGCTACCGCACGATCTGGATCTCCGACGTCCACCTCGGCACGCCCGGCTGCAAGGCGGAGCATCTGGTCGACTTCCTCAAGCACAACACCAGCCAGACGCTGTACCTGGTCGGCGACATCGTCGACGGCTGGAAGCTGCGCTCGACCTGGTTCTGGCCGCAGGAGCACACCAACGTCGTGCGCAAGGTGCTGACGCAGGCCAAGCGCGGCACCCAGGTCTACTACGTCACCGGCAACCACGACGAGTTCCTGCGCAAGTTCGTCGGCTACGAGCTGGAGATCGGCAACATCCGCCTGGTCAACGAGCACATTCACGAGACCGCCGACGGCCGCAAGCTGCTGGTCGTGCACGGCGATTTCTTCGACGTGATCACCCGCTACCACAAGTGGATCGCCCTGGCCGGTGACGCGCTGTACGAAGGCACGATGCGCTTCAACTACTGGTTCAATCGCGGCCGCGCGCTGATCGGCATGCGCTACTGGTCGCTGTCGGCGTTCGCCAAGCAGCACGTCAAGACCGCGGTCAACATCGTCTCCACCTTCGAGGATTCGCTGGCCCGCGAGTGCCGCCGCCGGGAACTCGATGGCGTGGTCTGCGGTCACATCCATCACGCGGATGCGCGGGAGATCAACGACGTTACCTACTACAACTGCGGCGACTGGGTCGAAAGCTGCACGGCGCTGGCCGAAGACTTCAACGGCAAGATCCACGTCATCCGCTGGGTCGAGATCGACCATCTCAATCGCAGCAACGCAGACAGTGGCAAGGTGACCCGGCTGCATCCCTCACGCGCAGCCGCCTGAACGCGGGCCCGAGCACGGCAGTCCCCCGGCATCGGCAGCCCGCTCCACGGGTACGGGCTGGCAGGAATATTGCAGCCGCTATCGCAAGCGGCCTGCGCGCTTCGCATGCCGCCGCGATCGGAGGAACGATGCGTTACCGCACGCTATGGATATCCGACGTCCACCTCGGGCGCCCGGGCTGCCAGGCCGAACAGCTTGCGGATTTCCTGCGACGACACGACTGCGAGCGTCTCTATCTGGTCGGCGACATCATCGACGGCTGGAAACTGCGACAGAGCTGGTACTGGCCGCAGGCGCACGCCAACGTCGTGCGAGAGATCCTCAGCAAGGCCGAGCAGGGCACGGCGGTCTACTACATCACCGGCAACCACGACGAGTTCCTGCGCCGCTACGTCGACCACGCGCTGCAGTTCGGCAATATCGCGATCGCCAACGAAGCCATCCATCACACCGCCGACGGTCGTCGCCTGCTGGTGATGCACGGCGACGCCTTCGACATGATCACGCGGTACTTCCGGCGCATCGCCATCGCCGGCGACGCCACCTATCAGCTGCTGCTGCGCTCCAATGTCGCCATCAACCGCATCCGCGCCCGCTTCGGCAAGCCGCAATGGTCGCTGTCGGCCTATGCCAAGCATCAGGTCAAGCGCGCGGTGAATTTCGTGTCGGCGTTCGAGGAAGCGGTGGCGCGCGACTGCAAGCGTCGCAACCTCGACGGCGTGGTTTGCGGCCACATCCACCATGCCGAGCAGCGCGACATCCACGGCGTCAGCTACTACAACTGCGGCGACTGGGTCGAAAGCTGCACCGCGCTGGCCGAGGACCTCAACGGCCGCATGGAGATCCTGCGCTGGGCCGAGCTGAGCGAGGCCGAAGCGCCCATCTCCGACAAGGTCACGCCGATGCAGACGGCGCGGCGCTCGCGGCGCCAGCGCGAAGCGGCGGCCAAGGCGGCAGCGCAGGCGGGATCGCGATCGGCGTAGTGCCGTCAGACTTTTCAGTCCCCCCTCTCCTCGCATGCGGTGAGAGGGCCGGGGTGAGGGGCGCGCCGCAGGCGCGGGCGCACTGGCAAGCTAGCCCTCATCCGCCCTCCGGGCACCTTCTTCCCGCACGCGGGGAGAAGGATGGAAGTCTCTGCCTCAGGCCCAGATCACGTTCTGCGGATCGGCCACCCGCCACAGATACCAGCTCGCCACCGAGCGATACGGCGACCAGCGCCGGGTGATCGAGACGATGCGCCGCTGGCTGAGCTTGCGGCCGCTCTTGGCGCCGTAAAGCATCTGCAGGCCGCGCAACAGGCCCACATCGTCCATCGCGAACAGATCCAGGCGATGCATCGCGAACATCAGGAACATCTCCGCGGTCCAGCGCCCGATGCCCGGCAGGTCGTCGAGCAGCGCGATCGCCGCCTCGTCGTCGAGCGCACGCAGGGCCTCGAAATCCAGGCTGCCGCCATGCGCGGCCTCCGCCAGATGCTTGAGCCATTTGGCCTTGGCCTGCGACAGCCCGAAGCTGCGCAGCAGTTCGTGCTCGGCGGCGAGCAGGTGCATTGGCGCCAGCGCCGAGACGGCGCCCAGGCCGCTCATCACGCGCGCCTGGATGGTGTCGGCGGCGCGGCTCGACAGCTGCTGGCTGATGATCGAACTGCAGAGGATGTGGAAAGGTTCGCCGCGCGGCTTGCCCAGGCCACAAGGGCCATAGCGCGCGATCAGTTCGCCGATCAGCGGATCGGCCTTGGCGAGATAGCGCTCGGCGGCGCGCAGTTGCAGCTGGATGTCGGACATCGGCGTGCGGACCGGAAAGCATCGGATAACGCGCGCTACAATGCCATAAACCCCCTCCCCTACCGGCCGTGCTCTTCAGCTTCTTCTTCACGCTGCGCGCCGCTGGCGTCAAAGCCAGCCTCAGCGAATTCCTCAGCCTGCTGGAGGCGCTGTCCAAGCACGTCGCGATTTTCTCGCTGGATGACTTCTATCACCTGTCGCGCACCGCGCTGGTCAAGGACGAATCGCAGTACGACCGCTTCGACCGCGCCTTTGCCGCCTACTTCAAGGGCATCGAGGCGATCAGCGGCGAGCTGTTCGGTTCGATCCCGGAAGAGTGGCTGCGCCGCCAGGCCGAGCTGCACCTGAGCCCTGAGGAGCTGGCCAAAATCCAGACACTCGGCGGCCTCGACCAGCTGATGGAGACGCTCAAGAAGCGCCTCGAAGAGCAGAAGGAGCAGCATCACGGCGGCAGCAAGTGGATCGGCACCGGCGGCACCTCGCCATTCGGTCACTCCGGCTCGCATCCGGAAGGCGTGCGCATCGGCGGCAAGAGTGGCGGCAAGCGCGCGGTGAAAGTCTGGGAGCAGCGCGAATACCGCAATCTCGACGATTCGATCGAGCTGGGCACGCGCAACATCAAGGTCGCGCTGCGGCGGCTGCGCCGCTTCGCCCGCGAAGGCGCGCCGGACGTGCTCGACATCGACAGCACCATCAGCGCCACCGCGCGCAACGCCGGCTACCTGGACCTGAAGATGGTCGCCGAGCGCCGCAATGCGGTGAAGGTGCTGCTGTTCCTCGACGTCGGCGGTTCGATGGATCCCTACGTGCGCGTCTGCGAGGAGCTGTTCAGCGCCGCCAAGACCGAGTTCAAGCATCTCGAATACTTCTACTTCCACAACTTCATCTACGAGTCGGTGTGGAAGGACAACCGCCGCCGCAACGGCGAGCGCATTGCGCTCTACGACATCCTGCACAAGTACACGCCCGACTACCGCGTGATCTTCGTCGGCGATGCGACGATGAGCCCGTACGAGATCGCCCAGGCCGGCGGCAGCATCGAGCACTGGAACGAGGAAGCCGGCTCAGTGTGGTTCAAGCGCGTGATGACCCAGTTCCCGCGCACCATCTGGCTCAATCCGGAGAACCCGGCGTACTGGGAACAGACCACCTCGGTGCGGCTGACCCTGGAGCTGCTCGGCGCCGATCGCATGTTCCCGATGACGCTGTCGGGCCTGGAGCAGGCGATGCGGCGGCTCTCGCATTGATCGCCTCGCTACAATCCAGTCTTTACTCCCGGAAACGCTCGCTTTGAAACCCTGGACGCGCCGACTGCTGCGCCGCTGGCTGATCACCGGCTTCTTCGCCATCGCCTTGATCGTGCTGCTGGCGAACCGCTGGGTGATCAACAGTACCGACGCCTATATCTACAAGGACTGGGCGCTGCTGCCGGACAGCGAGGTCGGGGTGGTGCTGGGCACCAGCAAGTACATGGAGAACGGCCAGCCGAGTCCGGAATTCCGCGGCCGCATCCAGACCGCCGCGGATCTCTACAAGAACGGCAAGCTCAAGCACCTGATCGTCAGCGGCGCCAATCCGGACGAGACCTACAACGAGCCACGCGCGATGCGCCGCGAACTGGTCAAGCTGGGCGTGCCGGACAAGGCGATCACCATGGATTTCGCCGGCTTTCGCACGCTGGATTCCATCGTTCGCGCCGAGGCGATCTTCGGCCTGCGCCGCTTCACCATCATCACGCAGCGCTATCACAGCTACCGCGCGGTGTTCATCGGCCGCAAACTGGGTCTCAAGGTGGTGGCGTTCATCGCCCCGGCGACGACCGACGGCGGCTACGGCTCGCGCAACCCGCCGCGCGAAGTGCTGGCCCGCGTCAAGGCCGTACTCGACATCTTCCTGCTCAGCACCGAACCGAAGTTCCTGGGCCAGCCCGAGCACATCGAGCTCAATCCGGACGCGCCGCCAGCGCCGATTCCGCTGACGCCGGAGTCCGAGGGCACCTGAAGCCCGGCGGCGCCGCCCAGAGACGCCGCTACGGCAGCGGCGGCAGGGCGTCGTGGGCGGCGAGCGTGTCGAGCAGCGGCTGCCGCCAGGCATCGCCGCGCGCCAGCAGGGTCAGCGGCATGCGCCGCCGCACCACGTCTTCCAGCGACATCGCCATTTCCGACCGCACCGCGTGCACGGCCTCGGCGTAGACGAACGGCACTTCGGCGTCGATGCGCGCCGCCAGGCGGGCGTCGGCGCCGATCAGCGCCTCGATCGCCGCAACGTCGCTGCCATGACGCAGCGTCAGCCAGCGCGAGGCCTCCACGTCAACCCCGACGCCGGCCAGCTGCGCGATCGCCTGTGCCTGCCAGGATTCGAAATCGCCGGCCGGCGCGCCCGGCAGCGGCTGGCTCTGCGTGACCGGCGGCGGTGCCTTGCGGCCGAGCAGCGCATAGACCTGATCGACGATCTCGATGCTGTCGTGACGCGAGGTCGTGTACTTGCCGCCGGCATGCATCAGCAGTTGCGGCTTCGGGTTGAGCACCGCGAATTCGCGGGTGATCTTCGACAGCGAGCCGGCGTCCTCGGCCTGCAGCATGCGCACGCCGGCGAAACTGGCGATCACGTCCTTCTCGGTCCAGTTCAGGCCCGGCAGACCCTTGCGTACGCCGGCGATCAGGTACCGCGTCTCCTCGTCGGTGGGCAGCGCCTCGGCCGGCGCGCCGACGCTGGACTCGGTGGTGCCCACCAGCGTGCGGCCGTACCACGGAATCACGAAGAACACGCGACCGTCGTCGGCGGTCAGCAGGAAGGCCTCGTTGACGCCGGCGATCGCCGGCAGGATCAGGTGCGTGCCCTTGACCAGCTTGACCTTGGGCGCGGCCTCGCCGAGCAAACCCGGCGCCCAGGGACCGGCGGCATTGGCGACGACCTTGGCGCGGATCGCGAAGCGCTGGCCGCCGGCCAGGTCCTCGACCTCGGCACCGCAGACCCGGCCCTGCTCCTCGATCAGCGTGCAGGCCTGCACGCGGTTGGCGCAGACCGCGCCGGCGCGCTGCGCAGCGGCGATCACCGCCAGCGTCATCCGCGCGTCGTCCTCCTGACAGTCGCCGTAGCGGAAACCGCCGAGCAGGCGCTGCGGATCGACGAAGGGGTAATCGGCCAGCAGGCGGCGGCGGTTGAAATGACGGTGCGGCTGCACCGGGCGGCTGCCGAGCGCCAGCATGTCGTAAAGGAACAGGCCGGCCGAGACCAGGAACGGGCTGGCGCGCGGACCCTTCCACATCGGCAGCACGAAGTTCAGCGGCCGCACCAGATGCGGCGCGATGCGATACAGCGTGCGGCGCTCGCGGAGCGCGTGACGGACCAGGCCGAACTCGTAGTTCTCCAGATAGCGCAGGCCGCCGTGGATCAGCTTGCTCGACGCCGACGAGGTTCCGGCCCCCCAGTCGCTCTTTTCGACGATCGCCACCTTCAGGCCGCGGCTGGCAGCGTCGTAGGCGGTCCAGGCCCCGTAGATGCCACCGCCGATGACCAGCAGATCGAATGCCCCATCGGCGAGCGCCGACACCGAACGCCGTAACGGAAACGCGTCAGTCATGCCTGTTTCTTGTGCGTGGTTGCCGGGTTTGCACCATGCCGGACGACGCCGGCCTGGGCTTTATGCTGTACTGCAACACATCCTAACCGCTGGCGCCGCCGATCGACACCCGCCGCGCGACCGACGGCCCTCGCCGCAGTTTGCATACCATCTCCATCTCGTCCCACAGAGCATTCTCAATGGAATACCGCCAGCTCGGCCGCTCCGGCCTCAAGGTCCCCGTCCTCAGCCTCGGCACCGGCACCTTCGGCGGCGTCGGTGCGATGTTCAGCAAGTGGGGCACGTCCGATGTCGTCGATGCCTCGCGGCTGATCGACATCAGCCTCGATGCCGGACTCAACTTCTTCGACACCGCCAACGTCTACTCCGCGGGCGTCTCCGAGGAGATCCTCGGCCAGGCCGTCAAGGGCCGCCGCGAGCAGCTGCTGATCTCGACCAAGGCCACGTTCACCACCGGCCCCGGCCCCAATGACAAGGGCTCGTCGCGCCATCATCTGATCCGCGCCGCCGAGGCCAGCCTGCGCCGGCTCGGCACCGACTACATCGACCTCTACTTCATGCACGGCTACGACGCGCTGACGCCGCCGGAGGAAGTGCTGGGCGCGCTCGACCGCCTGATCCAGGACGGCAAGGTGCGCTACATCGGCTGCTCCAACTTTTCCGGCTGGCACGTGATGAAGGCGCTGGCGACCTCGGAGCGCTACGGTCTCGCCCGCTATGTCAGCTACCAGGGCTACTACTCGCTGATCGGCCGCGAGTACGAGTGGGAGCTGCTGCCGCTGGCGCTCGACCAGGGCCTGGGCACGATGGTCTGGAGTCCGCTCGGCTGGGGCCGCCTGACCGGCAAGATCCGCCGCGGCCAGAACAGCAGCGGCCGCATCGCCCATGGCGGCGCCGCCGGTGGTCCGCCGGTCGACGACGAACTGCTCTATACCGTCGTCGATGCGCTCGACGCGCTCGCGCAGGAAACCGGCAAGACCATCACCCAGATCGCGCTGAACTGGCTGCTGCAGCGGCCCGGCGTCTGCAACCTGGTGATCGGCGCCCGCAACGAGGCGCAGCTCAAGGAAAACCTCGGCGCGGTCGGCTGGTCGCTGAGCGCCGAGCAGATCGCCCGGCTCGACGCCGCCAGCCAGCGCACGCCGATCTATCCGTACTGGCATCAGCGCGACTTCGACGAGCGCAATCCCAAGCCGACGCGCTGGTAAGCACAAGCAGCCGCGACAGCCCGGGGCCGGCACTGCCGGCACCGGGCCGTTTTCAGCCGACGGCGGACGGCTCGCGCGTCCAGCGCCAGGCCGTGAACGTCTGCAGCAGCGCCAGCGCCAGGGTCAGCGCCAGCAGCAGCAACTGGCTGGGGTCCGGCGCCTCGCTGCGCAGCGTGCCGAACAGATGCGACAGATGCGCGAGCGCGTACAGCGCGCTGAGCACCAGCATCGTCCAGCGCAGCCAGGCACCGCTGGTGTACATCAGCAGCACGATGAACAGCATCGGCAGGAAGTTGAACAGCGTGCGCAGCACGATCAGCGAATACGGCCGCGTGCCATCGGCGGTCTTGCTGACGATATCGATGCCGTAGAACAGATCGCTGACGTGGTAATTGAAGTGCAACATCATGCACAGCAGCATCAGCAACCACAGCACCAGCAGGCGCAGGGCGGGACTCATCGGCACACTCCTTGTGCGCAAGGTGGAGGCTGGCGGTCGGCTTGCCGGTATGACCCAGCAAACGCGGCAAGCATCGTGCCGCGCCGCGTGACGCCCCCCGCGTCGCGCCGGTACGATCAGCGCTTTCGCGCGCGGATGAACGCTTCGGCATGAACGATACCCACACGCTGCTCGGCCAGTTGAAAATCGATCGCGGTGACGATGAAGAACCGCCGCGCCGCGGCTGGCGCTGGCTGCTCGCCGCGCTGCTGGTGCTGCTGGCCGCCGCCGCCATCATCTGGATGATGCGCGACACCCGCGTGCCGGTCAGCGTGGCCGTGGTCAGCGTGGCGCCGGGCGGCCCGCAGGCCGCCTCGCTGCTGGATGCCTCCGGCTATGTCGTGGCGCGCCGCCGCGCCACGGTATCGGCCAAGGTCACCGGCAAGCTGCAGGAGCTGTACATCGAGGAGGGCCAGCGCGTCGAGGCCGGCGAGGTGATCGCCAGGCTCGACGACTCCAATGCGCAGGCAGCGCTGCAGGAGGCGCGGGCACGCGTCGCGCAGGCCGAGGCGAGCCTGGCCGCCGCCAGGGCCGCGGCCGCCAACATCAGGCCCATCCACGAGCGCGTGGTCGCCCAGGCCGAGGCCAATATCGTCAGCCGCGAGGCGCTGGACAACAGCAAGGCCAGCTTCGATGCGCAGCAGTACGCGCTGCGCGTCGCCGAACAGACGCTGGCGGTGGCGCGCGCCGGCCTGCTCGGCGCGCAGCGGGCTGCCGACGACACGACGGTGCGCGCGCCGTTCGCCGGCGTCATCACCCAGAAGGCGGCGCAGCCCGGCGAGATCGTCTCGCCGATATCCGCCGGCGGCGGCTTCACGCGCACCGGCATCGGCACGCTGGTGGATATGGATTCGCTGGAGATCGAGGTCGACGTCAACGAGAACTTCATCAACCGCGTGCGATCCGGCCAGCCGGCCAGCGCGCGGCTCAACGCCTATCCGGACTGGCAGATTCCCGCCGAGGTGATCGCGGTGATTCCCACCGCCGACCGCAGCAAGGCCACCGTCAAGGTCCGCGTCGGCTTCAAGCAGAAGGACTCGAAGATCCTGCCGGACATGGGCGTGCGTGTGTCGTTTCTCAGCGAGCCGGCCACCGCGACCGGCAGCGCCACACCGGCCCTCGGCCTGCCCAGCGCAGCGGTTCAGGCCGAGGCCGGTGCCGACAGCGGCATCGTCTATGTGATCGAGGGCGAACGCGTCGCGCGTCGCAGCGTCCGCATCGGCACGCGCGACGGCGAACAGCTCACTCTGCTGTCCGGTGTCGCCGCCGGCGAGCGCGTCGCCATCGGCGACCTGGCGCGGCTCGCCGACGGTGTGCCGGTGCGCATACAGCAACCCTGAAACCCGCGGAGACGCCGATGAGCAGCCTCGTCTCGCTGCGCAAGGTCGCCAAGCGCTACCAGCGTGGCAAGGAATCGATCGAAGTGCTGAGCCGCCTGGATCTCGACATCGCCGGCGGCGATTTCGTCGCGCTGATGGGGCCGTCCGGCTCCGGCAAGACCACGCTGCTGAACCTCATCGGCGGTCTCGACCAGCCCAGCGAGGGCGAGATCCACGTCGCCGGCCAGCGCATCGACCGCCTGCCCGCCGCGCAGCTGGCGCGCTGGCGTGCGCGCCACGTCGGCTTCATCTTCCAGTTCTACAACCTGATGCCGATGCTCACCGCACAGGCCAATGTCGAGCTGCCGCTACTGTTGACGAAGCTGTCGGCCGCGCAGCGGCGGCGCAACGCGGCGATCGCGCTGCAGATCGTCGGCCTCGCCGACCGCGCGCGGCACAAGCCCAGCGAGCTGTCCGGCGGCCAGCAGCAGCGCGTCGCGATCGCCCGCGCACTGGTCGCCGATCCGACGCTGCTGATCTGCGACGAGCCGACCGGCGATCTCGACCGCAAGACCGCCGACGAGATCCTCGGCCTGCTGCAGACCCTGAACCGCGAGCACGGCAAGACCCTCGTCATGGTCACGCACGACCCGAAGGCGGCGGAATACGCGGGCAAGCAGCTGCACATGGACAAGGGCACGCTGGTCAGCGAGCCCGCGCACTGAAGGCGGCAGATGAAATACTTTCCCCTGCTGTGGGCGACGCTGTGGCGCAAGAACCGCCTGACCAAGAACAACGGGTACTATGGTATCTATTCCTGGTACGGCGGCGAGAACGTGTACGAGGACAACTACTTTGACTCCCTGTATTACAACGGCTATCCCCTCTATATC
>CBINNP010000021.1:0-24586 GCA_966252075.1 uncultured Solimonas sp. | reverse complement strand
GCGTCGATGCCGTCGCGGAACGGGAAGAACGCGTCGGACGCCATCACCGAGCCCGGCACTTCGAGCTTCTCGTCGGCGGCCTTGATGCCGGCGATCTTGGCCGAGTAGACGCGGCTCATCTGGCCGGCACCGACGCCGATCGTCATGCGGTCCTTCACATAGACGATGGCGTTGGACTTCACGAACTTGGCGACCTTCCACGCGAACACCAGATCGTGGATCTCGGCCTCGGTCGGCTCGCGCTTGCTGACGACCTTGAGCTGATCGAGCGTGATCACCGCGGCGTCGACATCCTGCACGAGCAGGCCGCCGGCGACGCGCTTGTAGTCCAGCGCCTTGGCCGGATTCGCCGGGAAGTCGCCGGTTTCGAGCAGGCGCACGTTCTGCTTGGCGGCCACCGCGGCGCGCGCGGCGGCGCTGATGCGCGGCGCGATGATCACTTCGACGAACTGGCGCTCGACGATCAGCTTGGCGGTGTCGCCGTCCAGCTCGCGGTTGAAGGCGATGATGCCGCCGAAGGCCGAGGTCGGATCGGTGCGGAAGGCGCGCTCGTAAGCCTCAAAGATGCCCGATTCATTGACGGCGACGCCGCAGGGATTGGCGTGCTTGACGATCACGCAGGCCGGCTTGGTGAAGCTCTTGACGCATTCCAGCGCGGCGTCGGCATCGGCGATGTTGTTGTAGCTCAGCTCCTTGCCCTGCAGCTGCGTGGCGGCGCTGATGGTGCCGACGGCGGCGTTGCGCTCGCGATAGAACGCGGCGCTCTGGTGCGGGTTCTCGCCGTAGCGCAGGTCCTGCACCTTGTCGAACTGCAGGCCAAACACCGGCGCGAATGCCGCCTTGCTGCCGTCTTCCTGCACGCTCGACAGATAACCGGACACCGCGGCGTCGTAACGCGAAGTCAGCGCGTAGGTCTTCACCGCCAGGCGCGTGCGTGTGGCCTGCGTGATGCCGCCGGCGTCGATCTCGGCCAGCACGCCGGCGTAGTCGGCCGGGTCGGTCAGCACCGCGACCCAGGCGTGGTTCTTCGCCGCGGCGCGCAGCATCGCCGGACCGCCGATGTCGATGTTCTCGATGGCGTCTTCCAGCGAGCAGTCCGGCCTGGCGATCGTTGCCTCGAACGGATAGAGATTGACGACCAGCAGGTCGATCGGCGCGATGCCGTGCTGGTCCATCACGCTGCCGTCGATGTCGCGGCGGCCGAGCAGGCCGCCGTGGATCTTCGGGTGCAGCGTCTTGACGCGGCCGTCCATGATCTCCGGAAAACCGGTGTGCGCGGAGACTTCCACCGCCGGCAGGCCGGAATCCTTGAGCAGCTTGTAGGTGCCGCCGGTCGACAGCAGCTCGATCTTGCGCGCGTGCAGCTCGCGGGCGAATTCGACGATGCCGGATTTGTCGGAGACGGACAGCAGCGCGCGGCGGACGGGCGTATTCATCGCTTCGTACCTGGAGGATTCGTTGAAACCGGTGACGGGGGCTTCGCTGAGTGATCAGCGTGGCGGATGGAGGCTGCGCGGGCGCGGCTTACGACGCGTCCGGCTTGATCTTGTGCTGCTTGAGCTTCTTGCGCAGCGTCGCGCGGTTGAGGCCCAGCATCTCGGCGGCGCGCGACTGGTTGCCGTGGCAGTAGCGCAGCGTGGCCTTCAACAGCGGCGGTTCGACCTGATCGAGGAACAGGTCGTAGAGATTTTTCGGCGCATGCCCGTTCAGGGTCCGGAAGAAATCGTCCAGGCTGTCCGATACGGAGTGCCCGAGCGGTTTGATGTCCGAAGACCGCAGCGATGACATACGTGGAGTCTCCAGGCCGTCAGCATCGTCGCTGGCGACCTTTCCTGAAAATGGGGGGCGGCAATGATACTCCCGACACCGGCCGGGCAAAAGCTCGAATGTGACAATGTGGTCAGTTTTTACCAGCCAGCATCTCGTCGATCAGCGCCTGCCAGGTCGGATTCGGCGTCCACACCGCCGTCACGTCCGGCCAGGCCTTGTCGCGCGGCACTGCCTGCTGCAGCACGCGGTACAAAAAGGTGAAGACCGAGGCACGCATGTTCAGCGCGCAATGCACCAGCGTCTTGCGCGTCGCCAGCGCGTCCATCGCCGCGAAAAAGTGTTCGACGTCGGCGCGGCCCGGCGCATCCCAGTCGACCGGGATCGCCACGTAGCTGATGCCCAGTTCGCTGCAGCGCTGCGCCTCGTCGGCCAGATAGTTGGGCGAGGTCGGCATGGCCAGGTTGACGATCGCCTCGACGCCGGCCTGCTTGAGCGTGGCGAACTGCTCCGGCCACGGCTGGCCGGCGGTGATCAGCCCGGCGTCGATGCGCCGCTGCGCGATCAGCGCCGGCATCCGGCAGCGCGCCGCAAGGCGCGTCCAGCCGTCCTTGTTGGCATCGGCGTCGAAGTCGAACCAGGGATCGTAGGCGCCGCGCACGTCCTCGGCCTGGCGGTCGAGCAGGCCGGCCAGCACGATGCGGCCGCCGCGGCGGATCGAGCTGGCCAGACGCGGCGCCAGCGCGATCAGCGGATTGGCGAGGATGTTGGCGCAGATGATGTCGGCCGGCAGCGGCGCGAAGTCCTCGCTGAGCATCACCTCCAGCCGCTCGGCGACGCCATTGACCTCGGCGTTGTAACGCGACGCGGTCAGCGCCTGCGGATCGATGTCGACGCCCACCGCGCGCTCGGCGCCGAGCAGCAGCGCTGCGATCGCCAGCACGCCGGAACCGCAGCCGTAGTCGAGGACGGTCTTGCCGGCCAGCTCGCCGGCTTCGGCAAGCTCCGCCAGCCACTGCAGGCACAGCGCCGTGGTCGGATGCGTGCCGGTGCCGAAGGCCAGGCCCGGGTCGAGCTTCATGATCAGCGCGTCTGCCTGCGTGACCTCATGCAGCTTCTCGTGCGGCACCACCCAGAAGCGCGTGCCGAACTGCAGCGGCGGGCAGTCCTTGAGCCAGACGCGCACCCAGTCCTGATCCTCGATCAGCTCGGTCTCGAAGCGCAGCGTCTCGCCGTCCGGCAGCAGCTCGCGCAGGCTGGCCTGCACCGGCGCCAGGTCGGTGTTCTCCACGAACAGGCCGAGCGCGACGGTGTTGTTCCACAGCGGCGTCTCGCCCGGCGCCGGCTCCAGCACCGGATCGTCCTGCGCATCGACGAAGCTGACCGCCGCGGCTTCGTGCGCCAGCAGCACTTCTTCGGCGAATTCGGGGTGGCGCGTGTGTACGCGCAGTTGCAGCCAGGCCATGGGACGAGCCGGTGAGCGGATGGGGCGGCGATTTTACGCGCGCCGCGGTGGCGCGTATTTCCCTCACCCCCAACCCCTCGCCCGCAAGCGGGAGAGGGGCCTTTTACTGGATGCGCTTGACCACGGTCTCGATGGCACCGCGCGCCAGCTGCAGCGACAGCGCGTCGCCCGGCGAAACTTGCGCGGCGTCGGTCAGCGCGCGGCCCTGCGCGTCGAGGGCGATCGCGTAGCCGCGGTCCAGCACGGCGCGCGGGTTGAGGCTGGTCAGCGCCGTGTCGGCGGCGATCTGCCGCTGCGTCAGCTGTGCGAGCTGGTGGCGCAGGGCATCGCCGGCGCGCGCCTGCAGGCGCTCCAGCCGGTGCGTGTCCAGCGCCAGCCGGCGAGTGGGTGCGTGAGCGGACAGGCGCGCGTCGAGATGATCGAGATGGCGATGCTCCTGCATCAGACGCTGCGCCTGCGCGCGTTGCAGGCGCGCGGCGCTGTCGTCGAGCCGTGCCGCGCGCTCCTGCAGGCGCCGGCCCGGGTGCTGCGCATGCAGGCGTCGCTGCGCCTCGTCGCTGCGCTGCGCGAGCAGGCGCAGCTGGCGCTCGACCAGCGACGCCAGACGTTCCTCGCGGCGCGCCAGCGCAGCCAGCCATTCGCCGATGTCCGGCGCGACGCGCTCGGCGGCGGCAGTCGGCGTCGGTGCGCGCAGGTCGGCGGCGAAGTCGGCGATGGTGACGTCGACCTCGTGGCCGACGCCGCTGATCACCGGCACCGCGCAGGCGCGGATCGCGCGGGCGACGCGCTCGTCGTTGAACGCCCACAGGTCTTCCAGCGAACCGCCGCCGCGTGCCAGCAGGATGACGTCAATCGGCGCGAGCCTGGGCAGCTCGGCCAGTGCGCGGGCGATCTTCGGCGGTGCCTCGGCGCCCTGCACCGGCACCGGGTAGAGGTAGACCGGCGCCAGCGGATAGCGCCGCGCCAGCGTCGTCAGCATGTCGTGGATCGCCGCGCCGGTGGCGGAGGTGATGATGCCGATGGCGCGCGGCCGCGCCGGCAGCGGGCGCTTGAGGTGCTCGTCGAACAGGCCTTCGGATGCCAGCCGGCGCTTGAGTTCCTCGAAGGCGCGCAGCAGTGCGCCTTCGCCGGCCGGTTCCAGATGCTCGCAGATCAGCTGCAGCTCGCCGCGCGCGGTGTAGAAGTCGATCTTGGCGCGGATCAGCACGGCGTCGCCGTCGCGCGGCTGCGGGCGGATATGGAAGTTGGCGTTCTTGAACATCGCACAGCGCAGCTGCGCGCGCGCGTCCTTGAGGGTGAAGTACCAGTGCCCGGACGCCGGCCGCGAGAAGTTGGAGATCTCGCCCTGCACCCAGACCCGCGGCAGCGAGTCTTCCAGCAGTGCGCGGAGGATTTCCGACAACTCGCTGACGGCGTAGACGGTGCGGGAAGGGGCGGCGGCGGGCATCGGAGGCGGAGGGCAGGGGCGGCGTCCGGCGGCGCCGGCGTTGGACTATAATGGCGCGCTTCCACGACGACCGCAGCCGCAGACATGCGTATCCAGTCCGAAGCGCTCACCTTCGACGATGTCCTCCTCCTCCCGGCCTACTCGGATGTCCTGCCGCGGCAGGTCGATCTGCGCACGCAGCTGACGCGTGCCATCACGCTGAACATCCCGCTGCTGTCGGCGGCGATGGACACCGTCACCGAGGCCAAGCTGGCGATCGCGCTGGCGCAGGAAGGCGGCCTGGGCATCATCCACAAGAACCTCACGCCGGAGCGGCAGGCTGCCGAAGTCCGCGCGGTCAAGAAGCACGAGTCCGGCGTCATCACCGACCCGATCGTCGTGCCGCCGGACCTCACCGTCGGCGAGGTACTGAAGCTGACGCGCGCCAACCGCATCTCCGGCGTGCCGGTGGTGGCGGGGCAGGAACTGGTCGGCATCGTCACCAGCCGCGATCTGCGCTTCGAGACCCGCTACAGCGAGCCGGTGTCGCGCGTGATGACGCCGAAGGAACGGCTGGTCACGGTCCGTGAAGGCGCCTCGCGCGAGGAAGTGATCGCCAAGCTGCACGAGCACCGCATCGAGAAGGTGCTGGTGGTCAACGACAAGTTCCAGCTGCGCGGCATGATCACCGTCAAGGACATCCAGAAGTCCACCGATTACCCGAGCGCGTGCAAGGACGAGGCGCAGCGCCTGCGCGTCGGCGCCGCCGTCGGCACCGGTGCCGACACCGACGAGCGCGTCACCGCGCTGGTCGAGGCGGGCGTGGACCTGATCGTCGTCGACACCGCGCACGGCCATTCGCGCGGCGTCATCGAGCGCGTCCGCGCCATCAAGAAGCAGTACGGCGACCGCCTGCAGGTGGTGGGCGGCAACATCGCCACCGGCGACGCCGCGCTGGCGCTGGTCGAGGCCGGTGCGGACGCGGTCAAGGTCGGCATCGGCCCCGGCTCGATCTGCACCACGCGCATCGTTGCCGGCGTCGGCGTGCCGCAGATCAGCGCGGTGATGGAAGTCGCCGAGGCGCTGAAGAAATCCGGCGCGGCGCTGATCTCCGATGGCGGCGTGCGCTACTCCGGCGACTTCGCCAAGGCGATCGCCGCCGGTGCGTCCGCCGTGATGGTCGGCTCCATGCTGGCCGGCACCGAGGAGGCGCCGGGCGAGGTGGAGCTGTATCAGGGCCGCTCGTACAAGAGCTACCGCGGCATGGGCTCGATGGGCGCGATGGCGCAGGGCTCCAAGGACCGCTACTTCCAGGACACCACCGCGGAAGTCGAGAAGCTGGTGCCGGAAGGCATCGAAGGCCGCGTGCCGTACAAGGGCCCGATGGCGGCGATCGTCCACCAGATGATCGGCGGCCTGCGCGCCAGCATGGGCTACACCGGCTGCAAGAGCATCGGCGAGATGCGCACGCTGCCGCGCTTCGTCAAGATCACCGGCGCCGGCATCAAGGAAAGCCACGTGCACGACGTGACCATCACCAAGGAAGCGCCCAACTACCGGACCGAGTCGTAAGCGCTTCAATCCCAAAGGGGCCGTCCGCGGCCCCTTTGTTGTTTCTCCCGCAGGCCAAACTTTTGTGACGATGAACATCCACGCCGACCGCATCCTCATCCTCGACTTCGGCTCGCAGCTGACGCAGCTGATCGCCCGCCGCGTCCGCGAGCTGGGCGTCTATTCCGAGCTGCATCCCTGGGACATCAGCGACGACACGATCCGTGAGTTCGCCCCCAAGGGCATCATCCTGTCCGGCAGCCCGGAGTCGGTGACGGCGCAAGGCTCGCCGCGCGTGCCGGAAGCGGTCTGGGAACTCGGCGTGCCGGTGCTCGGCATCTGCTACGGCATGCAGGCGATGGCGCAGCGCTTCGGCGGCGTGGTGGAGCCGCACAACCAGAAGGAGTTCGGCTACGCCGAGGTGCGCGCGCGCGGCCACTCGCAGCTGCTGCGCGACATCCAGGATCGCGTCAACGAACAGGGCCACGGCCTGCTCGACGTCTGGATGAGCCACGGCGACCGCGTCGTGCAGCTGCCGGATGGTTTCAAGCTGATCGCCTCCACGCCGGATCTGCCCAATGCCGGCATGGCCGACGAGTCACGCCACTACTACGGCCTGCAGTTCCACCCGGAAACCACGCACACGCCGCAGGGCCCGCGCATCTACGGCCGCTTCATCCACGAGATCTGCGGCTGCGGCAACGCCTGGAAGCCGGACAACATCGTCGACGACGCCATCGCCCGCGTGCGCGCGCAGGTTGGCAGCGGCAAGGTGCTGCTGGGCCTCTCCGGCGGCGTGGACTCCTCCGTCGTTGCCGCGCTGCTGCACAAGGCCATCGGCGAGCAGCTCACCTGCGTGTTCGTCGACCACGGCCTGCTGCGTCACCAGGAAGGCGATACGGTGATGCAGATCTTCGCCAGGAACCTTGGCGTCAAGGTCATCCGCGTCAATGCCGAAGAACGCTTCCTCGGCGCGCTCAAGGGCGTCAGCGATCCGGAAGCCAAGCGCAAGATCATCGGCAAGCTCTTCATCGACGTCTTCGAGGAAGAGTCCAACAAGATCCAGGACGTGGACTTTCTGGCGCAGGGCACGATCTATCCGGACGTGATCGAGTCCGCCGGCAGCAAGACCGGCAAGGCCCACGTCATCAAGAGCCACCACAACGTCGGCGGCCTGCCGGCGCACATGCGCCTCAAGCTGGTCGAGCCGCTGCGCGAGCTGTTCAAGGACGAGGTGCGCGCCATCGGCGTGGAACTCGGCCTGCCGCCGGAAATGGTCTACCGCCACCCGTTCCCCGGCCCGGGCCTGGGCGTGCGCATCCTCGGCGAAGTCACCCGCGAGGCCGCAGACACGCTGCGTCTGGCCGACCACATCTTCATCGAGGAGCTGCGCAAGAGCGGCTGGTACGACAAGACCAGCCAGGCCTTCGCCGTCTTCCTGCCGGTCAACTCCGTCGGCGTCACCGGCGACGGCCGCCGCTACGCGCCGGTGATCGCGCTGCGCGCCGTGCAGACCATCGACTTCATGACCGCGCACTGGGCGCATCTGCCGTATGAGCTGCTGGATGTGTGCTCGCGGCGGATCGTCAATGAAATTGCCGGGGTTTCACGAGTCGTATATGACGTCAGCGGAAAACCTCCGGCGACGATTGAGTGGGAGTGAATTAAACGAAAACGGCACGCACAGCGTGCCGTTATGGCTGTTGTAGGGCGGGAGCATCCCGCCTTTCGGGCTTGGAACGCCGTCACACCAGCTATTTGACAACGGCATTAGCATCCCGCGATGCCGAACTACATCCGCGCATTCGTCCCCGGCGGAACCTTCTTCTTCACCGTCGCCATTCTCGAGCGGCAGCGCGCCCTGCTCACCGAACACATCGACGAACTGCGCCAAGCTTTCATCAGCGTTCGCCGCGCCCAACCATTCACGCTGGACGCGGTGGTGATTCTGCCGGATCACCTGCATTGCTTGTGGACACTACCGCCAGGCGATGCCGATTTCTCATCACGCTGGCACGACATCAAGGCGCAATTCGCGCGCCGCATTCCACGTGGAGAGCGGCTGTCAGAGCGGCGACACAAGAAGGGGGAACGCGGCATCTGGCAGCGGAGGTTTTGGGAGCACGTCATCCGCGACGAGCGGGGCTTCGAGCGGCACGCGGACTACATCCATTTCAATCCCGTCAAGCATGGCTACGTGGAGCGTGCGGCCGACTGGCCTCTCTCGAGCTTCGGAAAATACGTCGAAAGAGGCATTTACACGATTGATTGGGGAGCAAGTGAAGCGGTTCGTGCCATGAGTCTGGAGTGACGCGACAGGCGGGATACGCTGCGCTACTCCCGCCCTACGCGCTGCTGCCGAAGCTCAGGCGCTCAGCGCGCGCGTGAACAGCGCGAGCTGA
Source organism: uncultured Solimonas sp. (assembly GCA_966252075.1). Lineage (GTDB taxonomy): Bacteria > Pseudomonadota > Gammaproteobacteria > Nevskiales > Nevskiaceae > Solimonas. The sequence continues at coordinate 15,975 of CBINNP010000021.1, read as the reverse complement.
CGCGCCCAGGCCTTCTCGGCCTGCTCGCGGTCATAGACCGGCGCGTCCGGCGGGCACCAGCCGTGCTTGGTGCCCGTGTACACCTCGATCTCCGCGGGCAGCTTGGCCTTGTCGAATGAGGCGCGCAGCAGGTTCTTGGCGTCCGGCTCCTTGGCGTCGTCGTTCTCGGCGATGGCGATCAGGAACTGCGCCTTCATGCCCGGAATCAGCAGGTGCGGACTGTCCGGAGCAGCAGTGGCCAGGCCGCCGCCGTGGAAGGTGGCGCCGGCGCCGATGCGCTCCGGCACCGCCGCCGCGGTCTGCAGCACCAGCGGACCGCCCATGCAGTAGCCCGCCGTGCCGATCTTGCGCCGGGTATCGACAGCGGACTGCTGATCGAGAAACGCCACGAAAGCCGTGGCGTCGACTTTCGCCGTTTCGGGGCTGAGGCTGGCGCGCAGGGCCAGCAGCGCGGTCCGTGTCGCCGGGTCGTTGAAGTCGGCGTGCTCCGGCGCCGTCGGGGCGCGCTGCGTGCGATAGAAGGGATTGACCACCAGCACCGCGTAACCGGCTCCCGCCAGACGCGTCGCCATCTGCTCGAAGGCTGGGCGCAGGCCGAAAATGTCCGGCCAGACCAGCACAGCCGGGTGACGCCCCTTGGCCGGATGGACGAAATAGGCGTCGGCGACGCCCGCCGGCGTCTTGATTTCCACCTTGCGCCCCTTGGTGTCTGCTGCATGCAGCAGGCCTGGCCATGCCGTGACCAGACCGGCGCTGAGCGCGCCGAGGCCGAAGTCGCGCCGCGTCAGACCCGTGCGGCGCTGCGCAAAGTATTCGAGATCGTCGTGCTCGCACATGGTGGCTCTGCTCCCCAGCAAATGGCACCCGCGTCCGGGGCTCCGTTAACGGTACAGCCTCCGCGCCGCTCGTGGGCGCCGGATCGGCATTGGAAACCTCAAAGATATATGCATGTGCGGCTCCGATGAGATTTCGCGCAAGCCTGGGGCGGGTCACGACCCGTCGCTTTGGACCTTGGCGTCGCGGATTACGCATCGCGCACCCGCGCTAGCAAGCGTAGGGCGGGAGTAGCGGCGCAAAACGCGTATCCCGCCGATCGCGGCAGGCGGGATGCTCCCACCCTGCGCGTTACGGTACCGGCGCTAGCTTGCGAACTGCCCTGCCGGTGTCGACCGCGAAATCTCCAGTTCCTCCGCCGTCATCTCCGCCGGTACATCGGCAAACAGCGGCGTGCTGAGGTAACGCTCGCCGGTGTCCGGCAGCATGCAGAGAATCGTCGATCCCTTCGGCGCATCCGCGCAGAGCTTGAGGGCGCCGGCGAAAGTGGCGCCGGCGGTGATGCCGACGAAGATGCCTTCGCGCTTGGCCAGTTCCGAGGAGTAGTGCAGGGCCTCCGGGCCCGGGATGCGCAGCACGCGGTCGATGCGGGCGTCGCTCAGGGCGTCGGCGGTGATCTTGGGGATGAAGTCCGGCGTCCAGCCCTGCATCGGGTGCGGCTTGAAGGCGGTGTGCGGGGCGGCCGGGCTGCCGTCCGGCTTGCGCGCCTGTTCGACGCCGCTGCTCAGCAGCGGCGCGTCTTCCGGCTCGCAGACCACGATCTTCGTCTCCGGCCGCTCCTGGTTGAGCACGCGTGACACGCCGCGCAGCGTGCCGCCGGTGCCGTAGCCGGTGACCCAGTAGTCGAGCCGCTCGTTCTTGAAGTCGGCGAGGATTTCCTGCGCGGTGGTGCGCGAGTGCATGTCCGGGTTGGCCTCGTTCTCGAACTGCCGCGTCAGGAACCAGCCGTGCGCAGCGGCCAGTTCGATGGCCTTGTTGACCATGCCGACGCCGCGCTCGGCGGCCGGCGTGAGCACGACCTTGGCGCCGAGAAAGCGCATCAGCCGGCGGCGCTCCACGCTGAACTGCTCGGCCATCGTCACCACCAGCGGATAGCCCTTCTGCGCGCAGACCATCGCCAGGCCAATGCCAGTGTTGCCGCTGGTGGCCTCGATCACGGTCTGGCCGGGCTTGAGCTGGCCGGAAGCCTCCGCGGCCTCGATGACGCCCAGCGCCAGGCGATCCTTGACCGAGCCGAGCGGATTGAAGGCCTCGATCTTGGCGTAGAGATTCACACCAGCCGGCGCGAGGCGATTGATGCGCACCACCGGCGTGTTGCCGATGGTGCCGAGAATGTTTTCATAACGTGCCATGGTGCTCTCCCCCCGCAAGACCTGATGAGCGGTGGAGCTTAGCGCCGACCGGTCGCGGCGCCGAGGCCCGCGCGCACGGCCGGGGTGCGGCAGGTCTCAGTGCCGCAGTGATGGCAGGGCAGTGCGGGTGGGCAGCGGGTGGTCCGCTCCGCGGTGGTCCGGCATAAGATCGGCGGGCTGAAATTCCAGCAACAGCAGCGCTCACACAGACCAGGAGAACATCATGATCCTCTACTACACCACCGGTGCCTGCAGCCTTGCGGCGCGCATCGTCATGCGCGAGGGCGGCATCGATTTCAAGTCGGTACGCGTCGATCTGCAGACGCACAAGACCGAGAGCGGCGAGGACTACTACCAGATCAACCCCAAGGGCTATGTGCCGGCGCTGAAGCTGGACGACGGCGCGCTGCTGACGGAGAACGTCGCGCTGCTCGACTACCTGTCGCAGAAGGTGCCGGCGCTCAAGCCGGCCGACGAGCTGGCGCGCAGCCGCCTGATCGAGATGCAGACTTTTCTGTCGACGGAGATCCACAAGCCGTATTCACGCGTGTTCTTCTCGCCGGACGACGCCGACAAGGCGCGGGCGCGTGAGCAGGTCATCAACCGTTACAACTTCCTGGCGTCGCGCGTTAAGGACGGTGGGTACCTGCTCGGCAAGGACTACTCGGCGGTGGATGCCTTCCTGTTCGTGACGCTGACCTGGGCCGACATGGTCGGCATCACGCCGCCGCCGGCGCTGCAGGAGTTCAAGGCGCGCATCGCACAGCGGCCGGCGGTGCAGGCGGCGCTGCGTGACGAAGGACTGTTGAAGTAAGCGCGCTGTCGTGACGCAGGCCCTGCAGGCGCTCATCCCGCCTACAGGGCTTTGTGCATCCGCCGGTAGTCGCGGCGGTAGCGCTGTGCCAGGCGGTGCTTCTGCGGCTCGCTGAGAATCTTGCCGGACATCTGGAAGAACTTCTTTTCTTCCTCGTGCAGATGGTGGTGCACCTCATCGCAAAGCTGCTGTGCCGTGGCCAGCCAGCTGCGCGAATGCGGATCGGCGTCCGCCAGCGCCTCGACGAACTCGTCGATCTCATGATGCTCGGCCAGCGCGTGACGCGAGGGCGAAAGGCCGCGGTCGTCCATCAGGATCGGCGCATAGAGAAAGCGCTCCTCGGCGGCGGCGTGGGCGGCGAGCTCGATGCGTAACTCGTTGAGCGCTTCGCGGCGCTGTTCGGTGTCCGGCGGCGTGCGCAACAGCTTGCGGCAGAGTTTGCGCTGCAGCGTATGGCTCTCGCGCAGCGCTTCGAAGATCGTTTCTTCCATGGTCGTCGTGCCGGGTGTTCGATCGGGCTTGAAGGCGTTCCGTATTCGGGCAGCGGGATTCAGGCCGCGGACGGCGGCGTCGATTCCACGCCATTGAGCCGCGGCCGCAGCGGCGCGGCGCGCGCGCCGCCCGGCGATTTCACGTCGACCCGGCCGAGCGTGATGTTCTTGCAGGCACGCACTTCGCGGTTGGAGTACGTCCAGATCTCGCCGCTGTCGTTGATGAACACCGTCCACATCAGATCGAACTCCGGCCCGTAGTCGATCAGGAAGTGGGCCAGGCCTTCGCCCTTGGGCGTCAGCATCGGAATCGGCGGATTGAGCTGGAGCATGGGGCACGTCCTTGTGCGCTGGAGACGATGCACCGACTCTCGCAAAGCACGGTGAGCCGGCCCTGAATCGCTCAGGACTTCGGCAGCAGTCGCAGCAGGCGGCCGCCGCTGCCGTCCTCCAGCACCCACAGCGCGCCGTCCGGGCCGCTGGCCACGTCGCGGATGCGTGCGCCCATGTTCCAGCGCTCGGCTTCGTTGGGGCCGTTGCCGTCGAATCGCACGCGCACCAGGCATTGCGCGGCCAGGCCGCCGATGAAGGCGGAGCCGCGCCAGTCCGGGAACAGCTCGCCGCTGTAGAACGTCAGGCCGGCCGGCGCGATCACCGGCGTCCAGTACAGCGGCGGCGCGGTGAACTCCGGGCGCGTGGCGTGATCCGGGATCACCGAGCCGTCGTAGTTGTCGCCGTTGGAGACGATCGGCCAGCCATAGTTGTTGCCGGCCTCGATCAGGTTCAGCTCGTCGCCGCCGCGCGGGCCCATCTCGTGCAGCCACAACTTGCCGTCGGGCGCGAAGGCCAGGCCATAGGGATTACGGTGCCCCGCGCTCCAGGTCTGCGCGCGTACGCCGCCGGCGCGGGCTTGCGGATTGTCGTCCGGCGTGCTGCCGTCGAGGTTCAGGCGCAGCACCTTGCCGAGCGCCTGCTCCGGGTCCTGTGCGGTGTCCGGGCGCATGCGGTCACCAGACGACAGGAACAGATGCCGGCCGTCCGGCGCGAAGGCGATGATGCCGCCGGGCTGGCCGCCGCCGCCCTTGGGCATCTGCCGCCAGATCACCTGCAGGTTCTCCAGGCGCGCGATATTGCTGTCGTCGACGAACCTCGCCCGTGCCAGCGCCAGGCTGCTGCCGCCATCGCCGGGCTCGTTGTAGGTGAGGTAGACAAAGCCGTCGTCGCCGAAGCGCGGCGAGACGGCGACATCGAGCAGGCCGTTCTGGCCGCCGTAGGCGACGTCCGGCACGTTGCCGACGACGCGCTTGTCGCCCTGCGGTGTGACGACGAAGACGCGGCCCGGCTTTTCCGTCACCAGCATCCGCGCGTCCGGCAGGAAGTCCAGCGCCCAGGGCGCGTCGAAGCGGGTGATCGTCTGCCGCTCGAACGGCAGCTCGTTGCTGGCGGCGTTGCCGCCGGCATTGATGGATTCCGGCGTCGATTCCGGTGGCTCAGCGTTCTTTGAGCTGGAGCAGGCGCTGCCGAGCGCAACGCTCAGGGCAAGACCGGCGAACAGCGCAAGATGCCGCGGTGCGGGCAGGGACATGGCGGACTCCTCAGCGATTTGGCCTCACCTTAGCGTTTGAAAGCGCGCGGCACCTGAACGTCGCTGCGGTTACCCTCAGACATCTTCGCGCCCAACAGGAGTCGTCATGAGCCGCAACATCCTCGTCATCGACAGCAGCGCCCGCATCGAGCAATCCGTCAGCCGCGCGCTGACGCAGGAGCTCGCAGCATTGCTGCAGGCGCGTGACGGCACTGCCGCGCTGCTGCGGCGCGACCTGGGTGCCGAGCCGGTATCGACGCTGCAGCCCGGTGTTACCGAAGTGATCCGCACCAAGCCCGACCAGCTCGACCCCGCCACGCGGCCGCGCGCGGCGCTGTCGGAGACGCTGATCGCCGAACTGCAGGCCGCAGACACCGTGATCATCGGTGCGCCGATGTACAACTGGGGCGTCAGCGCCAATCTCAAGGCCTGGATCGATCAGGTGGTCCGCATCGGGTTCACCTTCACCTACGGTGCCGCGGGGCCCGAGCCGCTGCTGAAGGACAAGCGCTGCGTGGTCATCATCACGCGCGGCGGCGTCTACAGCGCGCCGGAGCGCGCGGCGCTGGATTTCCAGCTGCCGTATCTCAGGCACGTGCTCGGCGTCATCGGCCTGACGCCGCGCTTCGTCATCTGCGAAGGCACGCTCGGCAAGCCGGAGGCGGTGGAGGCGGCGCTGGCCAAGGCGCGTGCCGAACTTTCGGCGGTGGCCGAGGACTTCGCCTGAACGGATAAGCTGGGCACAAAGCGAACCATTACGGCAGCGAGGAGAACCATGGGACCTTTGCACGGCGTCCGCGTCATCGAGATCGCGGGCCTGGGAGCGGCGCCGTACGGCTGCATGATGCTGGCCGACATGGGTGCGGAGGTGGTGCGCATCGACCGCATCGGCGGCCGTGCCGATACCTCGGAGCAGCAACCGCTGTTGCGCAATCGCCGCTCGATGACGCTGGATCTCAAGAATGCGGCCGGCCGCGACGTGGTGCTGGCGATGTGCGAGAAGGCCGATGTCATCGTTGAAGCCTTCCGCCCCGGTGTCGCCGAGCGGCTCGGCATCGGCCCGGACGACTGCCTCGCGCGCAACCCGCGGATCATCTACGCACGGATGACCGGCTGGGGTCAGACCGGCCCGCTCGCGCAGCAGGCGGGTCATGACATCAACTACATCGGCCTCACCGGCCTGCTGCATCAGGTCGGCCTCGCCGGCAAGCCGGTGCCGCCGCTCAACATCGTCGGCGACTTCGGCGGCGGCGGCCTGCTGATGGCCTACGGCATCGTCTGTGCGCTGCTGGAGACGCGGCAATCGGGCAAGGGGCAGGTGGTCGACGCGGCGATGCTGGACGGCGCGCTGTCGTTCATGGCGATGTTCTTCGGCGATCGCGTCGACGGCCGCTTCAACGACCGCACCGGCCAGCACATGCTCGCCGGCGCCGCGCCGTACTACGACACCTACGAATGCGCGGACGGTCACTATCTCAGCGTCGGCCCGCTGGAACGGCAGTTCCTGCAGATCATGGTCGAGCGCCTGCAGCTGGATCCGGCGCGCTGGCTGGAATCGACCTTCCCGGATCTGAAAGACGACGATCTGGACGAGCGCTGGCCGCGCCTCAAGCGTGAGCTGGCCGAGGTTTTTCGCAGCCAGCCGCGCGCGCACTGGCTGCAGCTGTTCGACGGCAGCGACGCCTGCATCGCGCCGGTGCTGACGCTGGCGGAAGCCGCTACGCATCCGCACAACGTCGCGCGGCAGAGCTTCATCGAGGTCGGCGGCGTCCAGCAGCAGGCGCCGGCACCGCGCTTCTCGCGGACCGTGCCGGCACATCCGCAGGCGCCGCCGAAGACGGGTGCAGACACCGAATCCGTGCTGAAGGCCTGGTGCATCGATCCGGATCTGTGTGCGGCTGCCAAGGCGGTGCGTGCCTTGTAAGGCGTGCGGCCGGCGGCGGGCTGGCGTCAGGGCCAGCATCTTGCGATTGGCACGGAGGGCGCAGCCTTGGCCCGTGCCGCTATCGTGGGCGGGGCGCTCTACTCCTAGCATCAAGCATCACAACACTCGGTTTTTGCGGGTGTTGTCATGAACTAGAACAGGCAGGAGAGCCGCAATGAATTTCGACTCCGGTGCATCGGAAGCCGGTCCGCGTTCGGCGGCGGGTGGAGTGATCGATGTCCACTGAGCACAAGGTGGCGCAGCGCTCGCAGCTCGATGAGAAGCGGCATCTGGCGGTGAAGATCGATGACAAGGAGCTAGCCGTGTTCCTGGTCGGCGGCGAAGTGCTGGCGACCGCCGGCCGTTGTCCGCATGCCAATGGCATGCTGGCGCGCGGCAGCGTCTGCGAGGGCAAGGTGACCTGTCCCTGGCACGGCTGGACCTGGGATCTGCGCTCCGGCGACTGCGAGGAAAGCGACGAACTCAAGCTGCAGCGCTATGAAGTCCGGGTGCGTGACGACGACGTGTTCGTCGTCGTTTGAGGCCGATGAGCGCCGTCGTGCCGCTGCGGTTGCACGGCTATGCCGTCAGCAACTATTTCAACACGGCGCGCGCCGCGCTGATCGAGAAGCAGGCGGCGTTCGAGATCGTGCGCGTGCGTGCCTGCCGTGACGAGGAATTTCTCGCGCTGAGCCCGATGGGCAAGATCCCGTACCTCGAAACGCCGCACGGCACGTTCAGCGAGACGGTGCCGATGCTCGAATACTTCGAGGAAAACCTCGGCGGCCCGCGGCTCCTGCCGGTGGAACCGTTGCAGCGTGCCCGCGTGCGGCAGACGATGAACATCGTCCAGCTGTATCTGGACATGCCGATGCGCCGGCTCTATCCGGGCACGGTGATGGGCAGCGAGCACGTACCGGGCGCGGTCGAGGCGGTGGCGACGCAGCTGGCGATCACGCTCGAGGCGCTGCGCCGCCTGTTCGTGTTCCGGCCGTTTCTGCTCGGCGAGACGCTGAGCTGCGCCGATCTGCTGGCGCTGTATTGCATCGACGTCGGCGACCGCGTCAGCCGCCAGGTCTACGGCTGGTCGCTGATCGAGCGCATCGACGGCCTGGCCGACTGGGCGCGGCTGATGAATGAGCGCGCCAGTACCGCCGTCGTCGCCGCCGAATTTCTTCAGACCTTTGCCTTGTATCTAGCCGACAAGCGGGCGGCCTACCGCCTCGATCACGGCGGCGGCGTGTTCGCCGCGCCGCGCGTGGACAGCCAGACGGAAGTGAAACCATGAATGTTGCCCTGCGTCCCGACACGCTGCGTGCGGTCGAACTCGACGACAAGTACACCGCCGAACGCGGCACGGTGATGATCTCCGGCACGCAGGCGCTGGTGCGCCTGCCGATGATCCAGCGCGAGCACGATCGCCGCGCCGGGCTCAACACCGCCGGCTACATTTCCGGCTATCGCGGCTCGCCGATCGGCGGCTACGACCAGGAGCTGTGGCGCGCGAAGAAGCACCTGGAAGCACACGCCATTCACTTCCAGCCGGGCCTGAACGAGGATCTCGCCGCCACTGCGATCTGGGGTGCGCAAACCTTGCAGCATGTGCCCGATCCGACTGTCGACGGCGTGTTCGGCATCTGGTACGGCAAGGGTCCGGGCGTCGACCGCTCCTGCGACGCGTTCCGCCACGGCAACATCGCCGGCGTGCATCCCCACGGCGGCGTGCTGGTGGTGGCGGGTGACGATCATTCCGGCAAGTCGTCGACGCTGGCGCACCAGAGCGAGACGGCGCTGATCCACTGCAGCATGCCGGTGTTCGCCTGTGCCACCGCCGAGGACGTGCTCGATCTCGGTCTGCTCGGCTTTGCGCTGTCGCGCTACTGCGGCATGTGGGTGGGCTTCACCACCACCAACGAAGTGCTCGAACAGACGATGACCGTCAGTCTCGACGCGCTGGAGCGCGAGATCGTGCGGCCGGACAAGGGCGAGCTGCCGCCGGAAGGCATCCACAACATGCCGACGCACGTCGACCGCGAGCGCTCCGGCATCGTCCATACGCGCTACCGCTGGCCGCTGGTCGAGAGGTTCATCGACGCCAATCCGGTCAATCGTGTGCTGATCGACGCGGCGCAGCGCCGCTTCGGCATCGTCGCCGCCGGCAAGGCGACGCAGGACGCGGTGCAGGCGCTGCGCCTGCTCGGCCTCGACGATGCCGCGGCCGCGCGGCTCGGCATCTCCTTGTACAAGCTCGGCTGCGTGTTCCCGGTGTCGACCCTGGGGCTGCGTGCGTTCGCGCAGCAGCAGGACGAACTGCTGTTTGTCGAGGAGAAGGAGCCGATCTGCGAGAACCAGGGCAAGGCGATTCTCTACGGCCAGCCGCAGGCGCCGCGCGTGATCGGCAAGCGCGACGAGCAGAACCAGCCGCTGCTGCCGTCCGATGTGCAGATCAAGCCGATCGAGCTGGCGCTGGTGATCGCCGGCCGGCTGGAAAAGCTCGGGGTGGCGCTGCCCGAGGCGGTGCGCGAGCGTGTCGCCACGCTGAGTCGGCAGCTCGCCGCGACGGCGGGGCTCGCGCCCAGCGAGGTCGCGCGCTCGCCGTACTTCTGCTCCGGCTGCCCGCACAATTCGAGCATGCCCAAGCCGGCCGGCAGCTACGTCGGCGGCGGCATCGGCTGTCATTCGATGGCGATGTACAGCGACGAGCGCGTGCTCGCCAACACGCAGATGGGCGGCGAGGGTGCGCACTGGTACAGCCTGTCCAGGTTCACCAAGATGCCGCACCTGTTCCAGAACATGGGCGACGGCACCTACTACCACTCCGGCTTCCTGGCGATCCGCGGCGCCGTCGCGGCCAAGGTCAACATCACCTTCCGCATCCTGTTCAACGACGCGGTGGCGATGACCGGCGGCCAGCCGGTCGACGGGCCGATCTCGGTCGGTGCGATCAGCCAGCAGGTGCTCGCCGAGGGCGTGGTGAAGTGCATCGTCGTCAGCGATCGTCCTGAGCTGTACGGCGAGGCCAGCAAGCTTGCGCCCGGCGTGCGCGTGGAACATCGCAGCGAGTACGACCGCGTGCAGCGCGAGCTGCGCGACATCGAAGGCGTCACCGTGGTGATCTACGAGCAGACCTGCGCCGCCGAGAAGCGGCGCCGGCGCAAGCGCGGCAAGTTCCCGGACCCGGCCAAGCGCCTGTTCATCAATCCGGAAGTCTGCGAAGGCTGCGGCGACTGCTCGGCGCAGAGCAACTGCGTGAGCCTGTGGCCGCTGGAGACCGAGCTGGGCCGCAAGCGGCAGATCGACCAGTCCGCCTGCAACAAGGACTACAGCTGTCAGAAGGGCTTCTGTCCGAGCTTCATCACGGTGCTCGGCGGCGAGCTGCGCAAGCCGGAGAAGGTCAGCGTCGGCGGTGAGGGCTTCACGCTGCCGGAACCGGCGATCGCGGCGATCGGCGAGTCCAGCTACAACCTGATGGTGTCCGGCATCGGCGGCACCGGGGTCGTGACAGTCGGCGCGCTGTTGACGATGGCCGCGCATCTGGAAGGCAAGGCCTGCTCGGTGTTCGACATGACCGGTCTGTCGCAGAAGAACGGCGCGGTGTTCAGCCACCTGCGCGTCGCGCGCAGCACCGATCAGCTCGGTGCGCAGCGTGTCGGCGCCGGCGAGGCGGATGTGGCGCTGGCTTTCGATGCGGTAGCGGCGCTGTCTAAGGAGCCGGCGATCACGCTCAGCGCGCCTCGCACGCGCGCAGTCGTCAATGTGCGCGTGACGCCGACGCCGGCGTTTGCGCGCAATCCCGATCTGAAGATCGATTCCGGCCTGCTGGTCAAGCGCATGCGCGACGCGGTCGGCGAGGAGCACCTGTATACGCTCGATGCGACCGGCCTGGCGCTGGCGCTGCTCGGCGACACCATCGGCGCCAATCTCTTCATGCTCGGCTACGCCTCGCAGCTGGGCCTGCTGCCGGTGTCGCCAGCGGCGATCGAGCGCGCGATCCAGATCAATGCGGTGTCGGTGAAATTCAATCAGGAAGCGTTCCGCCTCGGCCGTCTGCAGGCCGTCGATCCGCAGCGGATCGCGCAAGCGGTCGCCGACAGCCAGGCGCTGCAGAGCTTCACGCCGCTGCAGCAGCTCGACGATATCGTCGCGCATCGCAGTGCGCTGTTGACGAGCTACCAGAATGCCGGCTGGGCGCAGCGCTACCGCAAGCTGGTGGACGAGGTGCGCGCTGCGGAGGCGCGCATACAGCCCGGCAGCGAAGAGCTGAGCAAGGCGGTCGCGCGCTACTTCGCCAAGCTGATGGCGTACAAGGACGAGTACGAGGTCGCGCGCCTGCACAGCCTGCCAAGCGTGAAGCAGGCGCTGCGCAGCAGCTTCGATGGCAAGCTGCGGATCAAGTACAACCTCGCGCCGCCGCTGCTGTCGCGCCGCGACCCAGATACCGGACAGCTGATCAAGCGCGAGTTCGGCGGCTGGATCGGCAGCGCGTTCGGCGTGCTGCAGCACTTCAAGTTCCTGCGCGGCACCGCCTTCGACCTGTTCGGCTACACCGCCGAGAGGCGCATGGAACGGCGCTTGATCGATGAGTACGAAAGCACCATCCGCGAGCTGCTGACGACGCTGACGGCCGACAAGCTGCAGACGGCGGTGGCGCTGGCCTCGGTCCCGGCGCAGATCCGCGGCTACGGCCACGTCAAGGAGCACAGCGTCGAGAAAGCCGCGCAGGCGCGCGCCTCGCTGCTCGAGCAGTATCGCAACCCGGTGGCCTCCAGGGTCTCTTATGGCCGGCCGGTCGCCAACGTCGCCTGATCCTTCACCTGATTGCCGTCGCCACGGCACGGAGCTCTGCAATGCCACGCCTGAACGTCATCAAACCCGACGGCGAAACGACGGTTCTGGATGTGCCGGTCGGTCGCACCCTGATGGAGGCGGCCACACGCGAGATGATCCCGGGCATCCTCGGTGAATGCGGCGGCGGCCTGGCCTGCGGCACCTGCCACATCGTCGTCGACGCCGCCTGGGCGGCGCAGTTGCTGCCGGCTCAAGACGAGATGGAGCGCGACATGCTCGATGCGATCGAAGGCACCGGGCCGTGCAGCCGCCTGGCCTGCCAGATCGGCATGACCAACGCGCTCGACGGATTGATCGTCCGCATTCCGCAGTCATGAGCGCGATAGACCGGAGCGTCGCCGTCAGCACGGTCGCGCTGCTGCAGCGGCGCGACGGCATGAGCCAGGAACTGTTCAGCGCTTACTGGCGCGACGTGCACGGCGTGCTGGCGGTGCGTATCCCCGGCTTCTGGAGCTACGTGCAGAACCATCTCGAAGCGCAGGGCGCCGCCGCGGCGGACGGCTTTCGCATGGACGGCTTCGCCGAGGTCGAATTCCTGAGCGAGGCCGATCGCCAGGGCCTGATCAGCAGCCAGGTCACGCAGATGATCCTGCGCGACGAGCCCAAGGTGTTCTCCCGCACGCTGCTTTACAACCTCGCTGCCGGCGCCAGCCGAACGCTGCACGGCGGCGGTGTGCCGACACAGCGCGAGCCGCCGGCGAGCCATGTGCTGCTGCTGCAGTCGCCGGCGGGCCTGGCGACCGAGGCGATCGAGGCGGCGCTCGACGGTGCGGTGCTGCCGTTGCTGCGCGAAACGCCGCAGCTGACGGCGCTGCGTGCGCACGCGCTGGCTTCCGGCGACCCCGGTCAGTGGGCGGTGGTCGGCGGCGTCGACAATGCGGTACGCGGTGCGCAGAACAGCGTCGTGCTGCAGGCTTCCTGGGCCACGCCTGCCGCAGCGGCAGCGGCGCTGGCGCAACTCGCACAGTGGCGCGATCCGGCGTTTGCCGCCGTGCTGCACTACCGCGTCCGTGCGCGCTACGAGATGGTGATCGACGGCGCGCCCACGCATCTGGGCCTGCGCGGCCTGTCGGCGCTGCAGACCATCGAGGCCGCCGGTGCCGACAACCAGAAGCAGGACGACGTGATCAGCTGCATCTACGGCGCCTCGGCGTTCGGCCGACGCGGCTGAGCAGCGCGCAGCGCCGCTTCGAGTACCCAAGGCTCATAGTAGGAATCCGCTGCGCGCGCCAGCAGCAGCGGGGCGGCGGCGTCCAGCGCCTGGTGCCAGCGCTGCAGGCTGGCGTGTGCGCGTGCCGTGTCGTGCGCCAGCGTCTGTCGGATCGTCGACAGCTGCATGCTCAGCGCCCGCAACCGGGCGCGCTGTGCTTCGAGTCCCGGCCGCTGAAAGCGCTCGTCGACGCTGCCGAGCAGGCTGCGCAGGCCGACCACCAGAAAATCGGCGAGCGCCCGGTCGTCGCGCTCCAGCGCCGCGTCGAGCGCGCGACCACCGCGGCGGATCGTCGCCAGTTCGCCGTCGAGCGTGATCGCCTGTTGCGGCGACGGCGGGCAGGCGCCACGGTCGAGACTGGCGACGTAGCTCAGCAGCGCATCGAACACGACAGGCGCCGGCGGTGCGCCGTCGAACTCCTCGACCACCACGCCGCGGATGAACGCGCCGATGCGTTGCTTGCGCGCCTCGTAGCCGTCGTCGGCTCGCGCCAGCACGTCGAGTAGCGAGGGGATGGACTTGGGATTGAACACGCCGTCGCCGCGGCGCTTGCTGAACACGCTGCTGCTGACGTCGAAATGGCCGGGCCGGTCGCTGAGGCCGGCGATGAAGAACTGCGGGTTGCCGTGGCCGTTGACGTGGCAGGACTGGCAGGACAGGCCGCCCTTGGCGGCGAGCCCGCCGAGCAGCGTCGGCGTGCGGAAGACGATGCGGCCGGCTTCCGCCAGGGCGGCCTGCGCCGGGTCGGCCGGCGCGCGCCGGCATTCCGGCGGCGCCGATGTCAGCGCGGCGAGCTGCCCGGCGCCGGGCTGCAACCACTTGAGCTGACGCAGCGGCAGCAGCGACTCGTTGAAGATCGCTGCCTGTGCGTTCAGCGCCGCCGCTGCCAGGGCTGCGGCCAGCGCCGCCCGCCGCATCAACGCGCCTGCGCGAGCCAGTGCCGCAGTTCCTCTTCCTCGGCGCAGCCGAACGCGCAGAGCTGCTGCAGCCGCTGCAGCTGCTGCAGGGCCAGATCGATGCGGCCGGTCTCGATGTACAGCTCGCCGAGATATTCGTTGGCGCCGCGATGCAGCGGTTCGAGGCTCAGCGCCTGCGCGTAGTAGCGCCGCGCCTCGTCGTACCGCTTGAGCTTGCGATGCGCGAAGCCGAGGTAGTTGAGCGTGTCGGCGCTGGGGCCTTCGGCGGCCTCGGCCTGCCGCAGCAGGGCGATCGCCTCTTCATAACGGTTGGCATTGAGCAGCGCGACCGCGCGCTGGTAGTCGCGGTCGCCGGCAGCGGCAGGCGCCTGCAGTTCGAGACGGCTGGTCCTGGCGCCGCCCAGCGCGCCCTTCAGCTGCTGCGTCGCCTTCAGCACGCGGCTCTGTTCGTCGGCGGCACACTTGCTGGCGCACTTGCTGCCAGCCTCCTCCAGCTCGCCGAGCTGTTTCTCGGCATCCTTGCGTTCGCCCAGCTTGAGCGCCACCAGGCCCAGATGCGCGCGCGCCTCGTAGTGCTTGCGGTCGATGCGCAGCGCCTTCTTGTACGAGAGCACGGCCTTGCGGAAGTCCTGCCTGCCTTCCTGCGCGAGGCCCAGCATGTAGTTGGCCTGTGCGTTGTCCGGAATGATCTGCACGACCTTGGCGAACTGCGCTTCCGCCTCGGCGAAACGGCCGCCGCGCAGCGCCTCGTTGCCTTTCTCGTAGTAGGGCGTCGGATCGCGCTTGGTGCCGCCGCCACTGCCGCCGCCGCCACCGCCGCCCGAGGCCAGCAGCACGGCGGGCAGGAGCAGCGCCAGGCTGGCGATGCCGACGGCCAGCGTCCATGACCACCCTGCGGTTCCGCGTAAGGCTGTGCGCATGATTCCCCCCGTTTGGGCGGCGTTCGTGCGCCGCACTGTGTCGTGCTGACACTTTACGCGGAGAGCCTGGCGGCAGATGCGGGCGCAGCCGCCGTTGGTCGGAAATATCGCTGCAAGGCCAAAAGAAAGGCCGCCCGGAGGCGGCCTTGTGCGCGACGCTGCGTACGGCTCAGACCGGGTCCCAGGTGAAGACGTCGCCCGAGCGGTGCAGCGGGTAGAAGTCGTTCTGGAACTGCGGGAAGACGCGATCGACGATCGCTTCCGGCGTCCAGCCATCGCTGGTGTGCGCGGTGCGGATCGGCCGCGGCTGGCTGAACAGGTAGATCTCGTTGTTACGCACGCCGAAGATCTGGCCGGTGACATGCTTGGCCTGGTCGCTGGCGAGCGCGGCGACGAACGGCGCGATTTTCTCCGGGATCAGCTTCTTCAGGCCTTCGACGCGCTTCTTCTGCTCCGGCGTCTCGTCCGGGATCGAGCCGACCATGCGCGTCCATGCGAACGGCGCGATCGCGTTGGAGCGCACGCCGAAGCGCTGCATGTCGAGCGCGATCGCCTTGGACAGGCCGACGATGCCGAGCTTGGCGGCGCAGTAGTTGGCCTGGCCGAAGTTGCCGATCAGGCCCGAGGTCGAGGTCATGTGGATGAACGAGCCGGACTGCTGCTCCTTGAAGTACGGCGCGGCGGCGCGGCTGGTGTTCCACGAGCCCTTCAGGTGCACGGCGATCACCGCGTCGAACTCTTCCTCGCTCATCTTGTGGAAGATCACGTCGCGCAGGTTGCCGGCGTTGTTGACGACGACGTCGATGCGGCCGAACTTGGAGCGCGCGGTCTCGATCATCGCCTGGGCGCCTTCGAAGCTGGCGACCGAATGGGTGTCGGCGACGGCATCGCTGCCCAGCGCCTTGATCTCGGCAACCACGCTTTCAGCCGGCGTTTCGCCGGTGCCGTCGCCGGTCAGCGATACGCCCAGATCGTTGACGACGACCTTGGCGCCGGCCTTGGCCAGTTCCAGCGCGATGCCGCGGCCGATGCCGCGGCCGGCGCCGGTGACGAGAGCGACTTTGCCTGCGAGCAGGGGAG
>CBINNP010000020.1:0-25668 GCA_966252075.1 uncultured Solimonas sp. | reverse complement strand
CGTGGTGGCCTTGCTGGGGACCCTGGTCGGTCTGGGTGCCCTGGCCGCCCAGAACGAAATCACGGCGATGCGCGCGGCCGGCATGACGGTGATGCAGATCGGCCGGGCCGTGCTGTTCGCCGGCCTTGCACTCGGCGTGCTGCAGCTGGTGCTCGGCGATCTGCTGGTGCCGGTCGGCACGCAGGCCGCCCGCAGCCTGCGCAGCGAGGCCAAGGCCGGTGCCCCGGTGGGACTGGCGACGCGGCCCATCTGGCTGCGCGACGGCGCTGCCGTGGTGCACATCGGCGAACTGCGTTCGGAAAGCCGCGTCGGCAATGTCGAGATCTATCGCCTCGGCGAGGATCTGGACCTGCAGTCGGTACTGCGCGCCGGCGACGGCGAGTTCGTCGACGGCGTCTGGAAGCTGCGCGACATCCAGCGCACGCGCTTCGAGGCCGATCGCGTCGTCGCCGACCATGTCGACGAGGACCAGTATGCCGGCCATATGTCGCCGGAGGTGCTGCGCCTGTTCGTGCTGGAAGCCGACAGCCTGACCACGCTGGGCCTGCAGCGCCTGATCGGCTACCTCAACGACAACGGCCTGGATTCGCGCAGCTATCAGCTGTCGTTGTGGCGCAAGCTGGTGACGCCGCTGACGGTGATGGCGATGATGTTGTTCGCGGTGCCGTTCGTGCTCGGCTCGCAGCGCGGCGGCGGTGCGGGCCAGCGCCTGCTGGTCGGCATCCTGGTCGGCCTGGTGTTCTATGTCGTCAACGAGGTGACCGCCAGCATCGGACAGTTGTACGGCTGGCATCCCTTGCTGGCGGCGGGCCTGCCGACCGCCGGCCTGGGCGCGCTGGCATTGCTGCGGCTGCAACGGGCGCGCTGAACATTCCGCTGTCTTTATCGGTCTGAGCCATGGCGGGCGCAACGACGCGACCCGGGAGGGTGTGTAGATGAGCCGGATTTCATTTTCGCGCGACGCGATCGCCGCGCTGCTGCTGACCGGCCTGCTGGCCGGCTGCGCCACCGCCACGCCATATCAGCCGATCGACAACGGTTACGGCTACGACGAGCAGCGCATCGAGCAAAACCGCTACCGCATCCGCTTCAGCGGCAATGCGCGCACGCCCAAGCAGACGGTGGAGAATTACCTGCTGTTCCGTGCCGCGGAGCTGACCCTGCAGGCGGGCTTCGATTACTTCGTGTTCGCCTCGGAAGGCACCGACGCCAATACCCGCTACCTGCAGAGCTTCAACGGCTTCTACGGCAACTACTACTGGTATCCGCGGCCGTACTGGGGTGTCGGCGCCGGCGCGTCGACTGCGACGCCGATCACCGAATACGAGGCCCAGGCCAGCGTGGTGATGTTCCGCGGCCAGAAGAAGGACGACGACGTCAAAGCCTTCGACGCGCGCCAGGTGCAGAGCAATCTGGCGCCGGTGATCCGCCGGCCGCAAGCCGACGGCAAGTCTTAAGCTTTTGCCGGCTTGACGCGCGGCGGCAGCTGCACGACGTGGGCGCCGCTGAGCCAGTCGTGCGGCGCGCGGCGGCGGCGGTCCAGATGCATCGCCAGCAAGCCCAGCGCGGTGGCGAGCGCGCAGGCCAGCGCGACCGGACCGGCATGCGGCAGCTCGCGCAGATGCGGCAGCCGCGACAAGGGCACGCTCAGGATCACCGACCACACCGCCAGCATCACCGCAAAGCGCGACATCGCGCTGACCCAGCTCAGTTCGCGGCCATCGTCGCGCTCCACGCGCAGGCGCCAGACGCGCATGCCCAGGGTCTGGCCGCCGTGGGTCCAGAACCAGCCGAAGAACAGCAGGCCGACGCCGAACAGGTAGGCGCGCAGCGCCGTCCAGTCACGCGGGGCGCCGAGCAGGTCGCGAATCACCAGGTCGAGCAGCAGCGCCACCATCCACAGCGCGATCAGCAGGAGGCCGTCGTAGCCGGCGGCAGCGATGCGGCGCCACAGCGGCGCGGGAGCGGAAGGGGTCGACACGGAACGGCAGCCGGCAGGGGGAGCGGGCGCACAGCATAAGCATCGCCGGTCAAAAGGGAAGCCGCGCCGCCCGGCGTCGCGCCGCCGGCTCAGGCGGCGATCGGATGATGCGGTCCGACCCGCCGCGCCGCCGCCGGGCCAGCGGTGTCGACGCTGCGCGCGGCGGCGGTCAGCAGTTCGCGCGAGCTGCTGCCGGCGTCCGGAAAGGTGCCGACGCCGACATGCGCCTGCGGTGCGACCAGCCGGCCGCCCAGCTCCAGTGGCAGGGTGCAGGCGGCGAGCAGTTGCTCGTGCAGCTGCGTCGGCGCGCCTTCCAGCGGCTCGCGCTCGCGCAGCAGCGCGAACTCGGTCTTGCCGTAGCGGGCGAGAAAATCCTGAGGCCGTGCCAGCGGCCGCAGCCGCGCGGCGATCGCCTGCATCGCCGCGGCCTCCTCGCCGGGCGCCTGCGGGAAGCGCAGCGCCCCGTAGAACAGGTCGAAGCGGGTGCCGTTGCGGCTGCAGCGCTGGATGAAATGCACGGCTTGCTGCTGGAACGAGGCGCGATTGCGCAGCATGGTCTCCGGGTCGTGCAGCGCCAGCATGCGCGCGCGCTGTTCCTGCTCGCGCGCCCGCTGTTCTTCGCGCAGCCGCCGCTGCAGCCGGGTGTCGCCGGCGGCGATGCGCAGCGCCAACACCGACAGCGCGACGCTGAGCGCAGCCACCAGCAGCGCGGTGCCGCCGGTGCCCAGCTCGCTGCCGGCGGACACGCTGCGCGTCGAGAAGCGCGCCGCCAGCGCGCCGCTGTATTGCACGCCGCTCAGCGCGGCGCCGAGCAGCAGGGCCAGGCCGGCGCGAGTCGGCAGCGGTCGCCGCGTCGGCGAGAGCTGCAGCGCCAGCATCGCGCAACTCGCGGCGGCGGCGACGCTGGTGGCCAGGCCGGCGAAAGTGACCACGCGCAGCGCCTGCCATTCGATCGGCGGACGCAGATCCAGCGCGGTGAAGCTCAGGTACTGCGCACCGGCGAGGCCGGCGCCGATGGCCACGGCGCCGAGGCCGATCGGCGCGGCGCGGAACTCCCGGCCGCTGGCGACGGCGATCAGCAGTCCACTGGTGCCGGCGCAGGTCAGCAGCCCGCCCAGCAGCCACTCCGGCCGGTAGCCGAACAGGCCGGCCGGCGCGAACACCTGCAGCGCCGCGAAGTGCATCGACCACAGGCCGGTACCGCCCGCCAGCGCGCCGAGCCCCAGCAGGCGGCCGCGGCGCTGCGGTTCTTCGGCGCGACGGCTGGCGATCGCCGCGGCGACGTGCATGGCGCCGGCGGCGAGCAGAAACGACAGCAGCAGCCAGCCGCCGTCTTGGATGAGCTCCGGTTTCACGTCCACTGCTGCCCCCGTCCGATCTGTGCCCGGCCTGCGAATGTCGATGCCGCCACCTTGCCGGCCGTCTTGTAAGCCGTGCCAGCCCGCCGTTCGGCCCCGCAGCACCGGTTGTCGGCAGCGCGGTGACGGCTTTCCGACGCCTGCGGATTGCTACACTCTCGCGCCCTGCCGCGTGCCGCCGTGCCGCGGTGTCTGATCACCTGTCGCGGTTCGCCGCGGCCGTACCGGTATCGATCCCGATGTGGTTCAAGAATCTGCAGACCTATCGTCTGGCGGGCGAGTGGACACTCGCTCCGGGCGCCTTTGAAGAACTGCTGGCCAAGCGGCCGCTGCAGCCGTGCATGGGCCTCAACCCCGAAAGCCGCGGCTGGGTGGCGGTCAACAACAGCGGCCAGCGGGTCTATGCGCAAGGCCGGCAGATGCTGTTCGCGATGGGCGTCGAGCAGAAGCTGCTGCCGTCGGCGGTGGTCAAGCAGACGGTCGACGAGCGCGCCGCCGAGCTGGCCGCCAAGCAGGGCTTCAAGCCGGGCCGCAAGCAGCTGCGCGACATGAAGGACCAGGTGATCGCCGAACTGCTGCCGCGTGCCTTCGCGCGCCGTCGCAGCACACGCGCCTGGCTCGATCCGGTCGGCGGCTGGCTGGTGGTCGAGGCGGCCTCGCCGGCGCGCGCCGAGGACCTCACTCAGCTGCTGCGCGACACGCTCGACGGCGTGCAGCTGGAGCTGCCGGAACTGGCGCAGGCGCCGTCGGCGGCGATGACCGCGTGGCTGTCCGGCGGCGACGCGCCGGGTACGTTCGCGATCGACCAGGAATGCGAGCTGCGCGGCGCCGACGTATCCAAGCCGACGGTGCGCTATCTGCGCCACGAGCTCGGCGGCAGCCAGGTGCGCGAGCATATCGCCGGCGGCAAGCTGGTGACGCGGCTGGGCCTGCGCTGGAACGACCGTGCCTCGTTCGTGCTGACCGACAAGTTCGAGGTCAAGAAGCTGCGCTTCGAGGACATCGAGAAGACCCGCGAGGATGCCGCGACGCAGTCCGAGGACGAGCAGTTCGATGCCGAATTCGCGCTGATGTCGGCCGAGCTGGCGGCGCTGCTCAAGGATTTGCAGGCGGCGCTGGGCACGGCAGAGTAGGGCATCGCCTCAATTCTTCAAGGAGCAGCAGCGTGAGCCAACGTGTCACGATCGAGGTCGCCGACGGTGTCGCCGAGGTGCGTCTGAGCCGTCCGGACAAGCGCAATGCGCTGGATCTGGCGATGTTCGAGGCGCTGGGCGCCGCCGTCGATTCGCTGCGCGGGCGCGACGACGTGCGCGCGGTGCTGCTGTACGGCGAAGGCCCGGCGTTCTGCGCCGGTATCGACCTGGCCAGCTTCAGCGGCGCCGGTGCCGCGCATCTGCAGAACCTTGAGCCGCGCACGCACGGCATCGCCAATCTGTTCCAGCACGCTGCCTGGGGCTGGCGCGAGCTGCCGGTGCCGGTGGTCGCGGCACTGCACGGCTTCGCGTTCGGCGGCGGCATGCAGATCGCGCTCGGCGCCGATATCCGCATCGCCGCGCCGGACACGCGACTGTCGATCATGGAAATCCGCTGGGGGCTGGTGCCGGACATGGCCGGCTTCCCCTTGCTGCGCGGCCTGGTCCGCGACGACATCGCCCGCGAGCTGACGTATACCGGCCGCGAAGTGCTGGCGTCTGAAGGCGTGGCGCTCGGTCTGGTGACGCGGCTCGCCGACGATCCGCTCGCCGCCGGCCGCGCCCTGGCGCGACAGTTCGCCGACAGCAGCGGCAGCGCGATGCGCGCCAACAAGCGCCTGTTCGCGCTGGCCGCGCAGGGCGACGACGCGGCGACACTGCTCGCCGAATCGCGCGAGCAGCAGGCCCTGCTCGGCAGCGACGAGCAGAAACAGGTGGTCGCCAGGAATTTGCGGCGCTGAGTGCGGCGGCGTCGAAATGGCGAGCCGTCGTACGACTACATGACAGGGATCGTCATCCGGCCGTCCCCAAGGCCATCGAGAATCGCCGCATGACCGACACCGACCGCCGCAAGCGCTGGCTTGCTCTCTACGTTCTCTGCCTGGGCGTGCTGATGATCGTGCTCGACACGACCATCGTCACCGTCGCACTGCCATCGATCCAGGCCGCGCTCGGTTTCTCCGGCGCCGGTCTGGTCTGG
Source organism: uncultured Solimonas sp. (assembly GCA_966252075.1). Classification (GTDB taxonomy): domain Bacteria; phylum Pseudomonadota; class Gammaproteobacteria; order Nevskiales; family Nevskiaceae; genus Solimonas. Next base: position 20,157 of record CBINNP010000020.1, on the reverse strand, counting down.
GTGCTCAATGCCTACATGCTGACGTTCGGCGGCTTTCTGCTGCTCGGCGGCCGGCTCGGTGATCTCTACGGCCAGCGCCGCTGGTTCCTCGCCGGTCTGGCGTTCTTCACGCTGGCCTCGCTCGGCTGCGGCCTGGCGCAGACGCAGGCGATGCTGGTGATCGGCCGCGCCGTGCAGGGCCTGGGCGGCGCGGTGGTGACGGCGGTGGCGCTGTCGCTGATCCTCAAGCTGTTCCCGGAGCCCGGCGAGCGTGCGCAGGCGATGGGCATCTACGGCTTTGTCTGTGCGGCCGGCGGCAGCATCGGCGCGCTGCTCGGCGGCCTGCTGACGCAGCAGTTCGGCTGGCACTGGATCTTCCTGGTCAATCTACCGATCGGCATCGCGGTCTATGCCGGCAGCCTGGCGCTGCTGCCGCCGGATGCGCTCGCGCAGGGGCCGCGGCGGCTCGATCTGGGCGGCGCGATCACCGCCACCGGCGGCCTGATGCTGGCGGTCTACGGCATCGTCGGCGGCAACGAGGCCGGCTGGAACTCGCCGCGCACGCTGGGCCTGCTCGGCGCGGCGGCGCTGCTGCTGGCCGTGTTCCTGGCGATCGAGGCGCGCGTGCGCGAGCCGCTGATGCCGCTGCGCCTGTTCCGCTTGCGCAATCTGGCCGCCGCCAACGTCATCGGCATGCTGTGGTCGGCGGGCATGTTCGCGTGGTTCGTCATCGCCGCGCTGTACCTGCAGGCGGTGCTGGGCTACGACCCGTTCACTGTCGGCCTGGCCTTCGTGCCGGCGGACCTGATCATGGCGGTGTTTTCGGCCGGCCTCTCGGCCCGGCTGATCATGCGCTTCGGCCTGCGCGCGCCGGCCTGGGTCGGCCTGGCGCTCGGCACCGCCGGCCTGCTGCTGTTCGCCCGCGCCGGGCTTGGCGGCAGCTACTGGGTCGATGTGCTGCCGGGCATGGTGCTGCTCGGCGTCGGCGCCGGCATGGCGTTCAACCCGGTGCTGATGGCGGCGATGAACGATGTCGACGGCAGCGAGGCCGGACTCGCCTCGGGCGTCGTCAACACCTCGTTCATGATGGGCGGCGCGCTGGGCCTGGCGGTGCTCGCCAGCCTGGCCGATGCCCGCAGCGCGCAGTTGCAGGCGGCGGGCGCACTGCCGCCAGTGGCGCTGCACGGCGGCTACCAGCTGGCGTTCTTTGCCGGTGCCGCGCTGACGGCGCTGGCGACGCTGTTCGCCGCCTTCTGGCTGCGCCCGCGTCAGCAGGCGGTGCTGACGGAAGGCGTGACGGCGGTCTAGCTGGCGCAGCGGGCCGCCCCTCAGCCCGGCGTACCGGCGGCGTCGATGCAGTGGCGCCGCCAGCACAGGTTCTGCCGGGTCCAGTCGCGCGCGGCACTGCCCAGGCGGCGGCGCAGCGGCATGTCGCGCAGCACTTCGGCGAGCGCCTCGGCGATCGCCTCGACGTCGTTGCCGTCGACGACGTGGCCGGTGCGGCCGTGCGCAACCAGCTCTGCGGGACCGCCCTGCGCGCCGACGATGCAGGGCGTCGCACAGGCCATCGCGTCGGCGATGGTGATGCCGAAGCCTTCCATTTCGGCGCCGTCTTCCAGCTCGATCTGCGGATGCAGGAATACCTCGGCGCGCGCATGCAACTGCGCCAGTTCCTCGTCGGACACATAGCCGAGCAGGCGCACGTGCTCGCTGAGTCCCAGCGCCGCGACGTCGGCCTGCAGCGCCGCCATTTCCGGCCCGCGGCCGGCGATCCAGTAGCGGAAGCAATAGCCGCGCTGCGCGCAGAGCGCCGCGGCGGCGAGCGCGGCGCGCAGGTTCTTGCGCGGCACCAGCCGGCAGACCGTGAACACCAGCGGCTCCTCGCTGCTGCCGCGCGCGATGTCCGGCACCGCGGCGGCGAAATCGGACAAGCCGTTCCAGGCAACGACGCAGCGTGGCGCCAGCTCCGGCAGTCGCGCCAGCAGATGCCGCTGCGTCCACTGGCTGACGGCGACCACGCGCTGCGCGGCACCGAGCACGCGGCGCATCAGCCAGGCGTCGAAGCCGCTGGGCCGGCCGATCTCGCGGCCATGCACGGTGATGGTCAGCGGTTTGAAGCCGAGCAGCACCGGCGCGATCGCCGCGCGCCAGGTGCAGGCGTGCAGCGCGGTCGGCAGGCGGCCCTCGGCCGCGGCCCGGCGGCGCGCGCGCAGCAGCGCCACGGCGAGCTTGAAGTAGACCCGCGGCTTGCTGCCGCCGCCGACGTCGGTGATGTCCAGCGCGCCATCCTGGACGCGGCGCGGACCGCACGAGGTCTTGGTAAACACGCGCACCTGCCAGCCGAGCGCGGCGTAGCTGCGCGCAATCGCCTGCGCGTAGGTCTGCACGCCGCCCTCGTCGGGCGGAAAGACGCGGCTGACCAGCCAGAGTTCGGGCGGCGCCGGCGGCCGCGTGGGCGATTGCCGGGGCTGATGGGGAAAGGCACGCATCGTGAGGCCGGGACTTGCTGCTGCTGACGGAACGCAACTGTAGGAGCCAAGCATGGTTCTTGCCACCTTCCGTGCCATCCGCTGCCGCCAAGGCTCACGCTGTCGCGCTCGCCTTGCAGCGGCGGCAGCGGATCGCGGCGGCGTCGGTGTGGCGATGCGCCGGCTCCGCGTCGTGGTCGCTTGGGGATATCTGCGCAAGATCCGGGGCCGGCGCGACGCCGGCCTGTGTCAGATTGGCGCGACAGCAGACGCCTACGGAAACGGCGGGACGATGACGATCGACAACGCCGCGGATGCGGCGGCGGTGCAAGGGGTGCTGGCTGCACAGGACTGGAGCGGGATCGAGGCGGCGCTCGACGGCGAGGGGTACGCGGTGCTGCCGCGCCTGCTGTCGGTGCCGGCCTGCGTGGCGCTGCGCGCGCTGTATGCCGCCGACGCGCCGTTTCGCAGCCGCGTCGTCATGGCCCGGCACGGCTATGGCCGCGGCGAGTACCGCTACTTCGCCTATCCGCTGCCGCCGCTGGTGGCGCAGCTGCGCGGCGCTCTCTATCCGCGGCTGAGCGGAATCGCCAATCGCTGGAACCGGACGATGCGGATCGCTGCGCGCTATCCGCCCGCGCACGCCGACTTCATCGCCGCCTGTCATGCCGCAGGGCAGACGCGGCCGACGCCGCTGCTGCTGCAGTACGGCGAGGGCGACTACAACTGCCTGCACCAGGATCTCTACGGCGAGCAGGTGTTCCCGCTGCAGCTGGCGGTACTGCTGTCGGCGCCGCAGGCCGAGTTCAACGGTGGCGAGTTCGTGATGACCGAGCAGCGGCCGCGCATGCAATCGCGGCCGATGGTGGTGCCGCTGCAGCAGGGTGATGCCGTGCTGTTCGCTGTCAGTCAGCGGCCCATGCAGGGCGCGCGCGGCAGTTACCGCGTGCAGCTGCGTCACGGCGTCAGCCGTGTCCGCAGCGGCCGGCGGCATACGCTCGGCGTGATCTTCCACGACGCGCGCTGAGCTCAGGATGCAAGGCTCGCTATTCGACAGCGAAGGTCCCTCACGCGAGGCGCTCGGCGAGCAGGCGCTGCTGCTGCGCGGCCACGCATTGCCGCTGGTGCCGGCGCTGCTGACGCTGCTCGGCGAGATCCTGCGCGCCGCGCCGCTGCGACAGATGCAGACGCCCGGCGGTTTCACGATGTCGGTGGCGACCAGCAACTGCGGCGACTGGGGCTGGACTTCGGATCGTCACGGATACCGCTATCGCCGCGACGATCCCTGCAGCGGACAGCCATGGCCGTCGCTGCCGGCCGAGATGCTGGTGCTGGCGCGCGACGCCGCGGCGCAGGCCGGGTTCGCCGGCTTCACCCCGGACGCCTGCCTGATCAATCGTTACCAGCCGGGCACGCGCCTGAGCCTGCACCAGGACAAGAACGAGCGCGATTTCTCGGCACCGATCGTCTCGGTGTCGCTGGGCATCGACGCAGTGTTCCTGTTCGGCGGCATGATCCGCAGCCAGCGCGCGCGGCGCGTGCTGCTGCAGCATGGCGACGTCGCGGTCTGGGGCGGCGTGGACCGCCTGCGCTATCACGGCGTTGCACCGCTGCCGCAGGCCTGGCATCCGCTGCTCGGCGCGCAGCGCCTCAACCTGACATTCCGCAAGGCGCGATGAGGGGGTGACGCCGTCGCGCGTTTGAACTCGATGTCCATCATCGGCCAACATGCGGGCAGTCGATGCAAGCCACCGCTGGGCCGCAATCGACACGACGGCAAGACATCAGAACGATTCGCAGCGGAGCGAGGAGAACAGCATGAGCGCAGTCCGGCACGCCGCGGCAGCGCCGCCGCGTTTTATCGAGACGCGGCTGCAGCGCCTGCTGGCGCGCAAGCGCGCGCGGCGCGGCAGCCCGCCGTACGAGATCAAGAACGAAGCCGAGGTCGAGGCGGCACTGCGCGCCTTGTTCACTGCCGAAGGCTTGCAGGACGTGCGGATCGGCGGCCTGCGCCGCCTCGCCGGCGGCGCCTCGAAGGAGCAATTTGCGTTCGAGCTGCGCCACGCCGGACAGCCGCGGCCGGAGCGTCTGGTGCTGCGCATGGATCCGCGCGAAGGTGTGGTCGAGACCTGCCGTTTGCGCGAGGCGCAGATGCTGCTCGCGATCGCCGGCGTGGTGCCGGTGCCGGAAGTGCGCTTCGTCGATGCCGACGGCGACTATCTGGGCCAGCCCGGCATGATCACCACATTCGTCGCCGGCGTGACCAAGCCGACCGAGGACAAGGCGGCTGCCGTGTCGGGCCTGGGTTCCAGTTACGGCAGCTGGGTCGACAAGCTGGCGCCGCAGTTCCTCAAGTACCTGATCGCGATCCATGACTTCACGCCGTCGTCGACGGCACAGCTGGACAGCTTCGACATTCCGGCAGCGGGCACGCGCGACGCCGCACTGTGGCAGGTCGATTTCTGGGGACAGGTGCGGCGCGACGACCTGATCGAGCCGGTGCCGATGCTCAGCTACACCGAAAGCTGGCTGCGCGAGCGTGCGCCGGTCTGCGCGCGCGCCTGCGTGGTCCATGGCGACTACCGCATCGGCAATTTCATGTTCGAGGAGCCGAGCGGGCGTTTCACCGCGGTGCTGGACTGGGAGCTGGTCCACTTCGGCGATTTCCACGAAGACCTCGCCTGGCTGACGCAGAAACTGCTGATGACGCCCGGCGCCGACGGTCGCCCGCTGGTCAGCGGCCTGCTGCCGCGCGAGGAGTTCCTGCAGCAGTACCAGGCGCTGTCCGGCCGCGTCGTCGATGCGGAGAAGCTGCGCTACTACGAAGTGCTCAACACCTGGAAATGCGCGGTGATGAATCTCTGCTCCGGTCCGCTGGCGGCGCGCAATGCCGCCAACCATCAGGACCTGCTGCTGAGCTGGCTGCCGCCGGTGGGACCGGTCTGCCTGGCGCAGACCATCGAACTGATCAAGGGCCAATCGAAGGGTGAATGAGCATGCTGCCGAGCATCGACACGCGGATCCAGAACCTGATCAAGGCCATGCAGCAGGTGATCCTGCCGGCAATGGACCCGGCCAACAAGCTCGCGCAGGAACAGGCACAGCTGCTGATGGGCCATCTGCATCTGATCAGCCTGCACTGGGACAAGGCCTGGCTGTTCGAGACGGTATCGCTGGCGGCGCTCAAGGTCTTGGCGGCAACGCTGTGCGAGGCGCGCGGCGGCACGCGGACGACGGCGGCGGCCGCGGCGCTGCGCCAGGCGCTCGACGTGGCGGCGGCGGTGCGGCCGCTGACGGCGACGCACAGCGCTGATGTCCGCAACACCCTGGGTGCCGCGATCGACACGCTGATCGAGGCCCTGGAAGTGGATGCCGATGACGCCAGCCGCGAGGTGGCAGCCGGCGCGATCGTCGCGCACGGCGAGGGGCAGATGCATCGCGAGCGCGTCTGGTTCGCCGCAGCCGGTCTGGATCCGCAGCGCGCCGAACTGGAGTCGATCGAGCAGATGCTGGCGGCGGCGATGGATGAGTACGGACTGCCGGCGCACCGGCTGGTGTTCTGAGCGGCCTGCCCAAGGCATCCCGATCTGCGCGAGGCGAGTGAGCTGATCTGCGGGATCAGGCCGTCACCGCTGCCGTCGCAGCGGCGCGCGGTCACTCGGCCGCGATGTGCGGCGCACCCCTGGATGGTGCGGCCTTGCGCAGCAGCAGCACCAGCGGCACCGCCAGCAGCGTCAGGATCATCATCACGTGGAAATCGTCCAGATAAGCGATCCAGGCCGCCTGCCGGCTGACCATCGCATTGACCGCGGCGGCGCCGTGCGCGGTGGCCATCTGCGCGGCCAGCGCCGGATCGTGCGCGGCGAGGTTGTACGGCATCACGTGCTCGCTGAGCGTGGCGTGGACGATCTGCGTGTTGCTGACCAGCAGCGCCTGCACGCCGGAGATGCCGATGCTGCTGCCGATGTTGCGCATCAGCGAGAACAGCGCCGCGCCTTCGTTGCGCAGTTCCGGGTCCAGCGTCGCGAACGCCAGCGCCGCCATCGGCACGTAGGTGACGCCGGTGCCGATGCCCTGCACGAAGCCTGAGCTGATGATCGGCCATTGATCCATCTGCGGCGAGAAGCCGGTCATCTGCCACAGCGAGAACGCCGTCAGCAGCAGGCCGGTTCCCACCAGCAGGCGGGTGTCGACGATGCCGGTCATGCGGCCCATCAGCATCATCGCCAGCAAGGTGCCGACGCCGCGCGGCGCGGTGATCAGGCCGGTGTCGAAGGTCGGGTAGTCCATCAGGCCCTGCAGCAGCGGCGGCAGCAGCGCCAGCGTGGCGAACAGCACGATGCCGATCAGGAAGATGAAGGCGTTGCCGGCGAGGAAGTTGCGGTCGCGGAACAGCGCCGGACGGATGAAGGGCGCGCGGCTGCTCAGGGTGTGGACGACGAACAGGTAGAACGCCAGCGCCGCGACCACGGTCTCGATCCAGATTTCGGTGGAGCCGAACCAGTCCTTCAGCGGGCCGCGGTCGAGCATCAGCTGCAGCGCACCGATTGCCAGGCTCAGCAGCGCGAAGCCGAAGAAATCGAAGCGGTCGCGACGCTTCTGCGTTTCCGGCAGATAGGCGGCGATGCCGAGCAGCGCCAGGATGCCGAACGGCACGTTGATGTAGAACACCCAGCGCCAGCTGTAGTGGTCGGTCAGCCAGCCGCCGATGATCGGCCCCAGCGTCGGACCCATCACCACGCCCAGGCCCCAGACCGCCATCGCCTTGCCGTGGCGTTGCGGCGGGTTGATGTCGAACAGGATCGCCTGCGACATCGGAATCAGCGCGGCGCCGCAGACACCCTGCAGCAGACGGAACAGCACGATCTGCGGCAAGGACTGCGCCATGCCGCACAGCGCCGAGCTGAGCGTGAAGCCGGCCACCGAGTACAGGAACAACTGCTTGCGGCCGACGCGCCCGGCGAGCCAGCCCGTCAGCGGCGTCATGATGGCCGCGGCGACGATGTACGAGGTCAGCACCCAGGTCATCTGGTCCTGCGTCGCCGACAGCGCACCCTGCATGCGTGGCAGCGCGACGTTGGCGATGGTGTTGTCGAGCGCCTGCAGGATCGACGCCAGCATCACCGTGATGGTGATCATCGCGCGGTTCAGCGCCGGCGGGGTCGCGCCGGCGTCGCCTGCGGTGACCGTAGCCGTGCTCACGAAGTGCCGGAGGCTGCCGCTGCGGTACCGACGGCGGCGCTGCTGTGCGGCACCTCGCCGCCGAACAGATGGCGTTCGTGGCCGGTGTCGACTTCGACGGTGGCGCTCAGGCCGGAATGCAGCGGCAGCTCGGCGTCGGCGGCATCGAGTTCGAGCCGCACCGGCAGGCGCTGCACGACCTTGACCCAGTTGCCGGTGGCGTTCTCGGCCGGCAGCAGCGAGAACTGCGAGCCGGTGCCCGGCGCGATGCTGGCGACATGCGCCTTGAACGGATGGCCGGAATAGGTATCGATGCTGATCGTCGCCGGCTGGCCGGCGCGCATGTACGCGAGCTGGTCTTCCTTGAAATTGGCCTCGATCCATACCTTGTCGGTCGAGATCAGCGCGAACACCGGATTGGCGGCGGTGATGTAGTCGCCAGGCTGCAACTGCTCGACCTTGGTGACGACGCCGTCGTATGGCGCGCTGATCGTCGCGTATGACAGATTGAGCCGTGCGCGGTCCAGCTCCGCCTGCGCCTGGCGTACCGTCGGATGCTGCTCGGGGGTGATCGCGGGATCGTCGCCCAGTACCGCCAGCACGCTGGCCAGCTGCTGCTGCGCCATCGTCAGTTGCTGGCGCGCGACGTCGAGCTCGTGCTGGGCGTCGTCAAACTGCGCCTGCGAGACGATGTGCTCGGCCAGCAGTGCCTGCTGGCGCCGCTGATCTTTCTGGCGGAACGCCAGCGTGTCCTGCGCAGAACGCAGTGCCGCGAGCTGTTGCTGATACGCCGCCTTGACCGCGGCGATCTGCAGGCGCATCGCGCCGACCTTGGCCTGCGCCTCGTCGACGGCGATGCGCAGCGGTTCCTCGTCGAGGCGGAACAGTACGTCGCCGCGACGCACGTGCTGGTTGTCGTGCACCGCCACCGCGACGACGCGGCCGGAGATGTTGCTGCTGATCGAGGCCTGCGCTGCCTGCACGTAGGCGTCGTCGGTGGACATGTAGCGGCCGCCGCTGAGCCAGAAATACAGACCGCCGCCGATGGCGACGGCGAGGCCGGCAGCCATCAGCGGCATGCGCAGGCGCTCGCGCCGCGGGCGGTGCGACGATGGCGCGGAGACCGACGGGACTGTGCTCATGATTTCTTGCTCGAAGCGCGGCGCAGGCGGCCGTAGGCGCGCGCCTTGGTGGCTGGGGAGGGGCGGGCGTCCGTGTCAGCGGATTGACCGCCCGGCGTTGAGGCGTCGGCAGCGCCCGGCACGCGCCTGGCAAGGTTGTCGTGGATACGCTGCAGCAGGCCGAACAGCTGCTCCTGATCGGTCTCGTCGAGTCCTTCGAACGCCTCGGCACGGGCGCGGTCGGCGATCGTCCAGATCTGCCGCGTGATCGGTGCCGCCTCGACTGTCAGGTGCAGACGCCGCACGCGGCGGTCGGCGGGATCAGGGCGGCGCTCGATCCAGCCGTCGTCTTCCATGCGGTCGAGGATGCGTACCAGCGTCATCGGATCGGTATCGGTGAGCGCGGCGAGCTGCACCTGGGTGACGCCCTGGTTGCGCTGCAGGTGGATCAGCACCTTGCACTGCGCCAGGCCCAGGCCCAGGCCGCGCTCGCTGCTGTGGCGCTCGAAGTTTTTCGCCGACAGCCGCGACACGTCCTTGAGCAGGAAGCCGAAGTAACGCTGACGATTCATCGCTGCGGTCCTCGAGGATCGATGGAGAATGTGCGAGGGAAAACATCATATCGCATGATATGAAAGACGCGCGTCGAACGCTGTGCGCCGCTAGAATGCGCGCCTGCCGCTCCTCGTCCGTCGCATCGGCCTGCCGTCGCAGGCTCAAGCCATCCTCATGTCCACCGTCCGCATCCCGCCAACCGCCTGGTCGTCCGCGCTGATTGCTGCGCTGGTGGGTTTTGGCGGCACGGTGGCGCTGGTGGTTCAGGCGATGCAACACATCGGCGCTTCGGCCGCGCAGATCGGCTCGGCGATAACGGCGCTGTGCCTGGGCATAGCCGTAGCCGGGGCGGTGGCGAGCCGGCTGTGCCGCATGCCGGTGCTGTTCGCCTGGTCGACGCCGGGTGCGGCGCTGATCGCGACCAGCAGCCTGCAGCTGAGCTGGCCGGTGGCGACTGGTGCCTTCGCGGCGGCAGCGCTGCTGATGCTGCTGCTGGGGCTCGTGCCCTGGCTGGGCCGGCTGGCCGCACGGATTCCGCCGGCGGTGGCGTCGGCGATGCTGGCCGGCGTGCTGCTGCCGTTCTGCCTCTCGCTGTTTCGCAGCCTGGCTTCCGATCTGGTCCTCGCCGGCACGCTGCTGCTGGTTTTTCTGGTGGCGCGGCAGCGGGCGCCGCTGTACGCACTGCTGCTGGTGTTGCTGGCGGCATTCGTCATCGTCGCCGTGCGCGGCGATGCGGGCGCGCTGCCCCGTGGATCCTGGGCGGGCGCACCCGCGCCGGGCTGGCCGCAATTCGATCTGCGCGCGTTCATCAGTCTGGGCCTGCCCTTGTTCCTGGTGACGCTGTCGTCGCAGAACCTGCCTGGCCTGATGGTGTTGCGCGCCTGCGGCTACCAGCCGCCGGCGCAGCCCTTGCTGCTCGGTGCCGGCGTCGCCAGCCTGCTGGTCGCGCCGTTCGGAGCGCACAGCGTCAATCTCGCGGCCATCACCGCTGCCCTCTGCACCGGGGCCGATGCTCATCCGGACCCGGCCAGGCGCTGGATCGTCGGCTTGATCTACGCCGGCATCTATGTGCTGCTGGCGCTGTTCTCGGTACCGCTGGTGGCCTTGTTTGTCGCGATGCCGCCGGCGACGGTGGCGATCATCGCCGGCATCGCCGTCATCGGCCCGCTATCGGCGGCGCTTCAAGGCATGCTCGCGACGCCCGAGCATCGGGACGCGGCCGTTCTGAGCTTCGCCGCCACGGCCTCGGGCCTCAGTCTCTGGGGTATCGGCGCCGCTTTCTGGGGCCTGGTCATTGGCTTCGCGGCGCTTGCCGCGCGGGCACTGCTGGTACCCAAATCGTTTCATAACTGAAGCATTCGCCGCGCCACTGCCGGCGCGTGCGCGGTTTTTGCCGCCGTCCCGCGTGCTCCATCCCCATTGTTTATGCGATGCACCGTGAATGCACGGGTGCATGCCGGGCTTTTTTTTGATCAAGCCGCTGAAATAAATAGAAAATTTATTGTTCGAAAAAACAACAGTAAAAAAATGGATGAGTTTGTGAGTAAGGCGTTCAGACCTCCGGCTTGCCGGTTTTAAATTTTTATATCGTTTAAAAACATAGATATATAAACAATACTGCGCCGGAGCCGGCCGGCCTATTGTGGATTTTCTCTGCTTATGTATGATCCGCACAACAAGAAATTGTTCGTAAATAGAACAATAAATTCGGATCTACAGGACGGAGGAAGAAACATGGCGAACAACGCCAACGCGACAATCTGGTTCACGGACCCGACGGCGGTCGACCACGGGCAGGTCGGCGGCAAGGGCGCCAATCTCGGCCGGCTGACCAAGTCCGGCTTCGTGGTGCCACCGGGCTTTGTTGTCGGAACGGCGGCATACGCGGCGCATGTCGAGGGCGGCAAGGGCCTCAAGGCCACGATCGCCGAGATTCTCGGCTCGGTCGACTACAACGACGCCGCTGCGCTTGATGCCTCCGTCGCCAAGATCCGCACGGCGATCACCAGTGCCGCAATGCCGGCGCAGATCGCCGCCGATATCGCCGCGGCCTACGACAAGCTCGGCGACATCTACGTCGCGGTGCGTTCGTCGGGCACCGCCGAGGATCTGGCGGGAGCCTCGTTCGCTGGTTTGCACGATACCTACCTGGACATCCGTGGTCGCGACAACCTGCTCGATGCGGTGAAGCGTTGCTGGGCGTCGATGTGGACCTCGCGAGCGGTGTTTTACCGGCAGACGCAGGGCTTCGATCACTTCTCCAGCTCGATCGCCGTCGTTGTGCAGACGATGGTGGAGTCGGAGGTGTCCGGTGTGATGTTCACCGGCAATCCGATCAACACCGCGACCGACCAGGTCGTCATCACGCCGAGCTATGGCCTGGGCGAGGCGATCGTCTCCGGCATCGTTACGCCGGATGAATTCATCGTCCGCCACGACGGCCTGAAGATCCTCAACCGCACGCTCGGCAGCAAGGCGGTCGAGATCATCCGCAACAAGGACACCGGCAACGGCGTCGTCCATCTCGAGGTCGCCGAGGAACGCCGCGCGCGCTTCTGCATGAGCGACGCGCAGGTGACGGAGCTGGCGGCGATCGGTCTGCGCATCCAGGAGGCCTATCAGGGCTTTCCGCAAGACATCGAGTGGGCCTATCAGGGCGGCCAGTTCTACGTGCTGCAGGCCCGTCCGATCACCGGCGTCGAGTTCTCGTGGGATGCCGAGGTCACCAACAGCGTGCAGGGCAACAACGACGGCGTCAGCTACGAGACGATCTGGTCGCGCGTGTTCCCCGAGGAAATGTGGACGGGCGCGATCTCGCCGCTGATGTTCTCGTGGCGCTGCTGGGGTCTGAACCAGTGCCACAGCGTCGGCGTGCAGGTCGCCGGCTATCCGGAACAGGACCATCTGGAACGGCGGCTGTGGACGTACTACAAGGGCGTTTCGTACTACAACGTCGAGGCCGACATCCTGCGCATCAAACAGTCGATCCCGCCGCAGTTGCGGCCGGGCATGCTGCACAAGATTCCGAAGATGTATCACGAGGAAGTGCTGGCGGCGCCGTTCGACTGGGGCCGCTACCTCGAATTCTTCGCGCGCACCGAACGCCTGCGCCCGGACATGGGCCTGAACTGGTGGAAGGCGATCCGCGACAAGTTCATCGACAACAAGGAATACCGCGAGTACACGCGGCCGCGTACGCGCGCCGAGTACGGCGCGATGTCCGACATCGAACTCAAGCAGCACCTGGCCGACGTGATCCGTGAGGAAATCGCCTCCTACGATCCGCCCTGGTACGGCCTGCTCTGGTACATGGGCGAATCGATCGGCTGGCTCGGCTGGATCTGCGCCAACTGGTATACCGGCGGCCGCCCGACGATCTTCATGGATCTGATGACCGGCACGCGCAAGCCCACCATCACCGGCGTCGAGAACCACGCCTCGTGGGAGCTGGCCAACTTCATCCACAAGTCGCCGGAGCTGTATTCGCTGTTCCAGAAGTATCCGGACGCGCGCTTCCTCGACTACGTCGACCAGTGCGTCGAAGGCCCGGCGTTCCGCAAGAAGTACGCGGAGCATGTCGCCAAGCGCGGTCACCGCGGCCATCCGGATCGCGACATCTATTTCGATCGCCGCGCCGATGATGTCATGGTCGATTTTCGCGTGCTGCCGGGCTTGATGGGCACGCCGGACCCGCTGATCCAGGAAGAGCGCATGCGCGCCAAGCTGGAAGAGTCGATCCAGCATGTCTACGACAATCTGGCCGCGCAGCCGGACATGGGCATCTTCAAGGCCAAGCTGTTCCAGTTCCTGGTCGAGTTCTCGCACAACAGTCTCGAGTTCCGCGACAACGAGCGCGAGGTGATGGACTGGTCGACCTACGACATCAAGCTTGGCTTCGAGGAAGTCGGCCGCCGCTGCGTCGAGCGCGGTGGCCTGCGCGAGATGAAGGAATGCTACTTCCTGACGATGGAAGAGCTCTACGCGGTTCTTGCCGGCACCGAGAACAAGGCGCTGACGCGCGCCAAGATCGATGCGCGCCGCAAGAACTTCGACCAGATCAACAGCAAGAAAGTACATCCGGCCCCGTTCATCCAGTACGGCCGTCCGGCACCGATCGACCAGCCGGAGATCTCCGGCGACGGCGTGCTGCGTGGCAAGACCACCAGCGTCGGCAAGGTCACCGGTACGGCACGCGTGGTGCACGAGCTCTCGCAGATCGGCCGCGTCAAGAAGGGCGAGATCCTGATCGTGCACGCCACCGATCCAGGCTGGACGCCGGTGTTCATGCTGATCCAGGGCATCGTCCTGGAGACCGGCGGCCTGATCAGCCACGGCGCGCTGCTGGCACGCGAGTACGGCTTGCCGGGCGTGCAGGTCGAGGCGGCGCTGCAGCTGGTTCCGGACGGCGCGACGATCACGGTCGACGGCGACAACGGCGTGGTCATCATCCACGACGAGGAATCCGGCGAAGGCGCGCTGAAAGTAGCGGCCTGAAGCGCAGCGGGGCCCGGCGCCGAGCCGGGCTCCGCCGATGCTGCGTTGAGACCAGACACAAGCAGAGCGGCTTCCAAGAAGGCTGCCACCGATGCCCGGCAAGTGCCGAAAAAAAGAGAGAGGAGACACTGTGAAGATTCCGCCAAGCACGCAATGACAGCCGACCGCGCGCGCCGCTGAAGCGCGCGCCGCTGGCCATCCCGCCTGTCGCCGCCCCTTGGGCCGGCGACGGTCCATCCGAGACGACCGAACAGTCCGCTGAGGCGGGCCGCGGGAGTGCTTGGTCCGATTTCCGGCATGCCTTCAGGCGCATACCGGCTCGCTTCATGACTTCAAAGCTGCCGGCGGCGCTGCATCGCCGGCGATCCATAAGGGTTTTAGGAGGGGAAGATGAAAAAATACGTGTCCGTCCTGGCAGGCCTGGGCCTGGCAGCGACAGCAAGCGTTGGGCATGCACAGCAGGCGGAGGGCGCCATCGCCGAGCCGCAGGCTGATGCCGGACTTGGTGCGGAGCCGGCCCCGGCAACGCCGGCGGAATCCGCTGTCTTGGCTGCCGAGGCGCCGGCCAACGGCGCGGATGCTGCGGCCAGCGAAGAAGCTGCTACGCAAGGCGCTGCCACGCCGCGCGCCCGCAGCGCGCTGATCGAGGAGATCGTCGTCACTGCGCAGAAGCGCGAGGAAAACCTCGCCAACGTGCCGATCTCCATCCAGGCCTTCAGCCCCGAAGCGCTGTCCGCGCGCGGTATCGAAAGCCAGCTCGGTCTGGCGCGCGCGGTGCCGAGTCTCGATGTCGGCAGCCAGGCCGGCTATGCGACGATCTTCCTGCGCGGCATCGGCACCGAGGCGTTCCTGACGGCCGATCCCAGCATCGCCAGCTATGTCGACGGCGTGTACTTTCCGTTCTCGCCGACCTTCGTGCAGAACTTCGCAGGCGTCGAGCGCGTCGAGGTCCTCAAGGGGCCGCAGGGCACGCTGTTCGGTCGCAATGCCGTCGGTGGTGCGATCAGTGTCACCAGCCTGTCGCCGGATTTCCATGAGGCGAAGACGACCATCGACGTCTCGGCTGGCAACTACAATCTGATCAACCCGCGCGTCTACACCAATATCCCGGTGACGGACAATTTCGCGGTCAACCTCAGTGCCTTCTATTCGCACGGCGACAGCTATCTGGACGGCGAGTCGCAGGGCAAGCCCTTGCGCAAGAACATCGATCAGGGTGTGCGCATCAAGGCGCGCTGGGAGCCGATGGAGGATCTCGACGTACAGCTTGGCTGGGTGCGCACCAAGAGCCAGAACAACGGTGCGATCGGCCAGAACCTCAATCCGACGCCGCTGGGTCAGGTCCTCACGATCCGCCCGCCGGAAGACAAGTATCGCGTCGATGTCGATGAGCGCCTGTACGGCGTCTCCGAGACCTCGGTGCAGCAGGCGCAGGTCAGCTATACCGGCGCGCCCTGGTTCGACATCAAGCTGCTCGGCAGCGAGCAGCGCAACAAGCTGCTGTACAACTACGACTTCGACGGTACCTCGCTGCCGCTGGTGTCGTTCGACGTGCCCGGCCATCCGGCACACATCCAGCAGGGCGAACTGCAGCTGATCTCCAACGACACGCTGCCGGGCAACGAGTGGCTGAAGCTGACCGGCGGCGTGTTCTGGTTCCAGAACGTGCAGGGCTTCGATCCGGTGCAGCTGACGGTCGCCAACATCGACCCGCGCGTACCGGGCACGATCATCGACAACCTCGGCGTCGCCGATCTGCTCAACCTCAATCAGGAGCTGCTCGATGGCCTGGACCGCGTCGGCAGTCTGCTCGACAACCTGCCGGGTGATCCGCTGCCGGACGGCCGCTTCTATCGCGTCGACGCGACCGGTCAGGTGTACACCAAGTCGATCGGCTACTACTTGCAGACCACGATCAACCTGACCGACTGGTGGGCGCTGACGCTCGGCGGCCGTTACCAGGATGAAGATCGCGGCGTGCATCGTTCGACGACCTCGGTGATTGTCTACAACACCGATCCGGTCGAGCAGATTCTCGGTCGCAAGGCCATCGTCTGGGAGCAGGCGCGTGCCGACGGCGGCACGGTGCCCAATCACGACGTGACCAAGGGTTTCCAGCCCAAGGTGTCGATGGACTTCCATCCGTTCGACGACGACACGCTGGTGTTCGCTTCATGGCAGAAGGCCGAGAAGGCCCACGCCTATAACGCGTTTGCCGTCTACCTGCCGCCGCAGTACATCCGCCCGGAAAAGACCACCGCGTACGAAATCGGCCTGCGCACCAAGCTGTTCGACGGTGCCATGCGCCTGAACACGGCGATCTTCCGCTACGACATCAAGGACCAGCAGACCCAGTACGTGTCGCTGATCACCGGTGGTGCGCTGGCGTTCGAGAACGCGCCGAAGGCGCGCTCGCAAGGCATCGACTTCGACGTCATCACCGAGGTGTTCCCGTCCTACATCGATGGCCTGGTGCTGTCGCTCAACGGCGCCTTCCTCGACACCGAGTTCGTCAAGTACCCGAACGCTTCGGGCTTCGATCCGGCCACCGGCCTGTTCCGCTCCAACATGGACTTCACCGGGAACAAGCAGACGCGCTCCCCGGACTTCTCCGGTTCGGTCGCGGTTACCAAGCTCTGGGATCTGGGCAGCGGCGAGTTCGAGATCGGCACCGACTACTACTACAACAGCGGGTTCTACTACAGCGCCTCCAACGATCCGCGCTATGAACAGGAGGCTTACGGTCTGCTCGGTGCGTTCGCGCGGTATCGCTACAACCCGCAGAACATCGAAGTGCGCGTGTTCGGCAACAACCTGACCGACAAGTTCTACACGCAGGGCGTCATCTCCACCGACTTCGGCGGCATCTTCACGATCGCGCCGCCGGTTCTCTACGGCCTCAAGGTCTCGTGGGAGTTCTGAGCATGAGTCGCCACCGCAATACCAAGAACGATTACGGCCAGAACCGTGGGGGAAACAAAATGAACACGCTACGCATCTGCATTTCCGTCGCCATGCTGGGCCTGGCGAGCGCGACGGCCCAGGCTGAGGAGGCTGCCTCGCCGCTGGTCGAAGGCAGCTACCTGACGCTGATGGGCACGGGCATCCTGCCGCAGGACAAGAGCGGCACCTCGCTCAAGGACGGCTACGGCGGTACGGTCGGCTTCGGCATCCGCAAGGATTTCTACGCGATGGAAGTCTTCGGCCAGATCGCCGATCTGGACGGCGCCACCGTGCGCGGCTTCGGTGTCAACGGCCTGCTGTTCCCGTTCTCGTCATGGCGCCATGTCTACGGCACCGTCGGTCTGTCGGGCCTGGAATATGCCGACTACAAGACGCCCGCCGGCTCCTGGGACGATTCGGTCGACTTCAACACCATCAATGCTGACGCCGGTGTCGGCGCGCTGTGGCCGCTCGACTGGGGTCGTTACGACTACGCGATCCGCACCGAAGTGCGTTACCGTTTCGGGCGCCGCGAGCGCGACTACAACGATCTGGACCGCGATTTCGACGCGCCACGCGACTTCGAGCACATCGTCATCAACATCGGCCTCCAGCTGCCGACGCGCAAGCGCGCGCCGGTGGTCGCGGCGGCGCCGGTCGAGCCGGTGGTGGTCACGCCGCCGCCGGTCGCGTGCAGCGACGGCGTCGACAACGATGGCGACGGGAAGATCGATTTTCCCAACGATCCGGGCTGTTCGGCCGCCGACGACAGCGACGAGACCGACGAAGCGCCGCCGTGCAAGGCGCCGATGCCGGGTGAGCAGATTTCGCTCAACGGTTGCGCCACCGGTGACGTGCTGGTGCTGCGCGGCGTCAATTTCGAGTTCGACCAGGCGCGCTTGACGGCCAACGCCAAGACCATTCTCGATGGTGTTGCCGATGCGCTGCTGGCGGCTCCCGCGGTTCGCTTCGAGATCGGTGGCCACACCGATGCCAAGGGTAGCGACGACTACAACCAGCGCCTGTCCGAGCGTCGCGCGAAGTCGGTCGTACAGTACCTGGGAGGCAAGGGCATCGCCGCCGACCGCATGACGGCCGCAGGTTATGGCGAGAGCCGGCCGATCGCCGACAACGACAGCGACGAAGGACGCGAGGCCAACCGCCGCGTGGAGCTGAAGATCAGCCAGAGCGGCGTCGGCGAGCCTGCGTCGGCTGCGGCGCCGGCTGCGCCCGCGGAGCCCGGCGTTGCCGCTCAGCCGTCGGCTGCCGCCGAGCCGGCGTCAGCCGAGCCTGCGGCGCAGAGCGCTCCTGCCGCAGAGGCCCTGCCGCTCGAACCGCTGCCCTGAGGCCTGATCGCGGGATCTGCCTGCGCAAGCAGGCCGATCGCGCAAGCCGAACCCTTGCCCGCTGCTTTTTGCTCTCTCCATCTCTCACTCCGGAGCAGCGGGTTCTTTTATTCGTTACGCTGGCGATGCCGTCACAGCGCGGGCGCAGCGCATCGCCGGTATGCGGCACGACCGCGACGGGAGGACGGACCGCTGAGGTCCGACGTACGGTCATGAGCGGGACAACGGGTACGGCCACGGCCGTCCCGGCCCGCATCGGTCCGTGGCAGGTCCGGGCGCGTCGGCGCGCGGCCTGCCACTTTTTGGCCGCGCCGCCGCGCCGCCATGGCATGGTCGCCGTGTCTTTGTCGTCGACAGGGAGCTGCTGCGGGCACACTCCATGAGCAAGCGGATACGGATAGCCCTGGCGTTTGCAGTGATCTACCTCGTCTGGGGCAGCAACTACCTGGCGATCCACGTCGCCGTGCGCGAGATGCCGCCGCTGGCGTTTGCGGCGCTGCGCTGTGCGCTTGCCGCACCTCTGCTGCTTGGCTTCGCAAGATGGCAGGGCCAGCGCCTGCCCACGGCATGGCGCGACTGGTGGGTGGTTATCGCCACCGCGCTGCTGACGCTGGTTCTGGCCAGTGGTCTGGTGATCTGGGCGCAGCAGTGGCTGCCATCGGGGCAGGCCGCGCTGATCATCGCCAGCTCGGCCCTGTGGGTCGCCCTGTTCGGCGCGCTTGGCTCTCGCGGCGAACGGCTTGGCGCCTGCTCGGTGCTGGGGCTGCTGAGCGGATTCGCCGGCGTGGCGCTGCTGCTCGCCGGCAGCTGGCGCATCGCTGCGGTACCGGCCTGGGCCTACGCGGCGACACTGATCTCGGCTCTCGCCCTGGCCGCTGGCGCGATGCTGCTGCGCCGCTTTGCGCCGCGCTGCGGCGCCGCGCTGACCGCCGGGCTGCAGTCGCTGCTGGCGGCGCCGGTGCTGGGTGTCGCCAGCCTGGCTGCCGGCGAGATTCCACAGTGGCGCTGGACGGCGGCGGGTGCCTGGGCGCTCGGCTATCTGGTGGTGTTCGGTTCGTTCATCGGCTATAGCGTGTTCAACTGGCTGGTGCACGAGGTCAGCCCTGCGCAACTGGGGACCTATGCCTACGTCAATCCGGCCGTCGCCATGCTGCTGGGCTGGCTGCTGCTGGACGAGCGCCTGCTGCCGACGCAGGCGCTGGGCGCCGTGGTGGTCATCGCCGGCGTGGCACTGGTGATGGCGGGTTCACGTCGACGGGCGCAGCGGCGATGAATCGCAGTCAGGACGCGGCGCCGCCGACTTCCGGGAGCATCACAGCTAGAATGCCGGGCATCGATGCGGCAGGCGCCGCGCCAGATGATCCCCTCATGGCAAAGAAACCGGTCTTGGCTGCGACAAAGCAACTTCCTCGGCATCTGTTGAGCGGCCTGCTGGGCTTCTTCTATCCGATCCACTACGGCATCGCGATGGAAACGGAAACGCGCATGCTGCAGGGCAAGGTCTCGCGCCAGCAGGCGGCAGTGATCTGGCTGATCGAATCGACGGTGGGCAGCAGCGGCTGGATGCGCCGCAGGATCATCGAGCAGCAGCTGCGCAGCTGGTTCGAGTCGAGCAATTCGCAGGTCTCGCAGTTGCTCAAGGAGCTGGCCAGCCCGCCGCTGGCGCTGATCGTGCAGATGGAGAACCCGCTGTCGGCGCGCGAGAAGCTGGTGGCCTTGACGCCGCAGGGGCGGGCCTTCTTCCAGTCGATGTTCGAGACCGGCATCGAGTTTCTCGGTGAACGCCTGACCCACATCAGCGAGGAGATGGCGCGGTCCGGCATCAGCTTCTATTCGGCGATCACCTATCGGCCGCCCGGCACCGAGGACGCGCTGATCACGCCCGTGCACCTGCCGTCGATCAGTTTCAAGGAAGAAGCACCCAAGCCGCCGCGGAAGAAAAAGGGCGGCGCCACGGGCTGAGGCCCTAGGGCCTGTTAACGCTATGGCCGCCGCTGTGACGGAGACCGTTTTGCCGCAGCGCAAGGAAGGACGAGCGCGGTGTACTGGACGTACACGAGCGAGTTCTGA
>CBINNP010000019.1:0-25772 GCA_966252075.1 uncultured Solimonas sp. | reverse complement strand
ATCATGGTCGAGCCGCGACGTCGTGTCGCGGCGGAGTCCGCGATCGGCGCGGTTGAACAGATACTGCAGCGCTTCGGGCGAGATGCCTGGGCCTGGGGCAACGGTGCGCTCGCGCAGTTCAACCGGCAGCTCGCTGCCGGCGAACGCGCCACGATCCCGGCCGAACTGCGGCCCCTGTTCGTGCGCGCCTGGAATGTGCAGCGCGAAAGCGGCGGCCGCTTCGAACCTCGCATCGCCTCGCTGGTGCGACTGTGGGGCTTCGACGACGTTGAAAATCTCCGGGCGAGCCCGCCGCCGCAGCGCGACATTGATGCGCTGTTGCAGGCTCTGCGCAGCGCCCCGCCCTATGACGGCGGCGGCAGCTATGGGCCGGCGCCCGGCACCGGCTGGGATTTCGGCGGCATCGGCAAGGGTTACATCGTCGACATCGCCCTCGACGAGCTGCGGGAGCGTGGCTATCACAACACCAGCCTGGACGCCGGCGGCAATCTCGCTGTGCGCGGCCTGCGCAATGACCGCCGTTGGCGCATAGGCATCCGCGATCCGCGCAGCCGCGCCGATGCACCGCAGTTGCTGGCGACGCTGGACGTCAGCGATGAGGCGGTGATCACCCACGGCGACGATCAGCGCTACTTCGAACACGGCGGCAAGCGCTACGCGCACCTGCTCGATCCGGCCTCCGGTTGGCCAGTCCAAGGCCTGCGCTCGCTGACGGTGGTCCATCAGGATGCCGGTATCGCCGATGCCGCTGGCGGCGCCTTGTTCGTCGCCGGAGCCAGCGGCTGGCGCGCGCTGGCCGAGCAGCTGAAGATCCAGCAGGTGCTCGCTGTCAACGATCGCGGCGACGTATTCGCCACCCCGATGCTGGCATCGCGTTTGCGGCCGCAAGCGGGCGTGAAGATCCGCAAGCTCGCCTGATACGCCGCGTCGGGTAATCGTGGTGCCGCTCTCGCGCCGGCACGCGGCAAGTGGACGCGAGGAAACTACAGCCGCGGTTCGACGCGTACGCGCCGGTACGCTGCGTTGGCATCGTCGGTCTCGATGCGCTCGGCGAACTGCTGACCATCGACGGCCTGCGGCTTGACGTCGAACAGCAGCGGCGGGCGGTCGATATCGCTGGGCGCTTCTTCCTTCCACGGTGTCAGATACAGGCCGACCGCGGCATCGCGCTCGCCGATGATCGTGGTGCCGATGCTGCCATCGGCCTGCGGCACCGCCTGCTGCGTGTCGATCGCCGGTTGCTCGTCGGCGGCCCGCGCAAACCCGGCCACGCCGAGCAGCAGCGCGGCACCGAGTGCGATGATCCGGGCGTCACTCCTGGCGCTCGCGCTCATTTCTGCGCCGCCCCGATCGCTGCCACGGCACCGCCGCCGCTGCCGCGCATCTCCAGTTCCTTGATCCAGACCGCGACCATGGGGCTGTCCTTGCCTTGCGCGACCTGCTGATAGCGGCGGTACTGCGCCAGCGCGTCCTGCGTGCGACGCATCGATACGTCGTAGAGGATCGCCAGGTTGAGATAGGCAGCCGCCTCGTCGGGCTTGGCACTGATCGCCTGCTGGTAAGCCGTCTCGGCACGCGCGAAATCACCCGTCTCGCGATACAGCACGCCGAGCCAGTTCAGCGCAACGGTGTTGCGTGCATTCGCCGCGACCGCCTTCTTGAAACTCTCGATCGCCGCTCCGCGCTGCTTGCTCTGCGCGTACAGGATGCCCAGATCGGTGGGCGGCCCGGAGAATTGCGGGAAGTCCCGGCACAGCGCCACCAGCGCTTCGCGCGCCTGATCACGCTCGCCGTCGCGCATCAACTGCAAGGCGGCGGCGAAACGCTGCTGCGCATCGCCCTTGCCGGCCTCGGCCTTGTCCGCGCCGGCGAGCGTGCCGGCCGCCGGCTTGGCGCGCGGTACAGCCGCAACGCGTTCCGGGCCGACGCTGCCGCAAGCACTCAGCAGCAGGCTCGCCGCCAGCACGACGACGGGCGATGAACAGCGACCGTTGATGCGGCGGACGCCGCGTTCAAGGAAGAGCGTCATAGTGGTCTTCTCGGATTTCATTCTTGCCGTAGCGTCCCGGCGCCAGTTCGGTCAGCGAAGCGGCGCTGCGGTGGATCCAGTCGTCCCAGTGGCCGTTCTTGATGCGGCCGAGGTTGGCCTCGTGCGCCTCGATGGCCTTGCGTTCGAACGGGTCGGCCTGCTCCTCGAGGAGAATCTGGTACTGCTCCATCGCGTCGCCATCGAGATGGTGCGGCCGCTCGGAATCGAGCAGTGCCCGGCCGAAGTCGCGGTAGACGGAACCGATCTCGTAAGTCGCCGCCGTGGTGATGCCGGCCTCGCCGTAGTTGGCGGCACGCAGCAACGCGGCGATCGCCGTCTCGGTGGCCTGCTTGCGTCGCGGCAGGTTCTGCGTAACCGGCGCACGCAGCACCAGCTGCCGCGCGGCGGCTGCGTCGAGCCTGCCGATCTCCAGGCTCGCCTGCGCCGCCATCGCCTTGGACGCAGAGGAACGCGCGCCGGCCGCGCTGGCATCGGCCATCACGATGTCCTGCAGCCAGCGGCGGTAGATGGTTTCGTCGCGCGCATAATCGCGCGCCAGATCGGCCAGCCGCCGCCGCGCCGTCAGGCCGCGATCAAGGTTCTGCGGAAAGCTCGCCAGATACGACTCGTAGGCACGGGCTGCCGCCGGCGGCATCTTCGCCTGATCGTAGAGCTGCGCCGCCTGCCAGGCCGCCTCGCGCCGCGTGTCGAGTGCCTCGGCCGCGCGTAGCGCCACACGCCCATAGGCATCGGCGGCGGCGGCCGGCTTGTGATCCTCCTGGTAGACGAAGGCCAGCTTCTTGTCGACCTCGCCGCCCAGCGCATGGGCTGGATAGCGCCCGCGAAACTGTTCGAGCGCGATTTCGGCGGCGCGCCAGTCCTTCAGTGCGATCAGGGCGGCAGCGGCGTCGTAGTCGGCAGTCGGTCGGATGCTGGCCTCCGGCGCCATCTGGCCCACGCGCTGGAAATGCGTGGCGGCGAGACGCAGATCGTTCTTGTCGCGCGCACCTTCCGCCTGGCGGTAAATCGCCGTGGCCAGGTTCTCGACGACCACCATGCGTCGCGGCGCCTCGCGCGGCAGCTGCGGCAGCAACGCCGTGTAGGCCTCCTCGGCGCGGGCATAGTCTTTCTGGGCAAAGCGTGCGTCGGCGACCACGCTGTACAAGGCCACGCGCTGCTCGGCAGCGATCGGCTTGCCGGCCTGCAGGGTGCGCTCGGCCAGCGCGACGGCCTGCGCGTCATCGTGGACCTCGTAGAGATCCTGCGCGGCGCGCGTCAGCACCGGCACCCATTGCGGATGCGCGGCGAACCGGTCGGCCAGCTGCACGCTGGCGGCGACCGACTGCCGCAGCGCGGCCGGCCGCGCCTCGCTGGCGGTCTCCGCAGCCAGCCGCTGCCAGGCCTGCACGGCGGCGAATGCCGCCTCGGGCGCACGCGGGCCGGCGTCGGCGTAGGCACTGTCATAAGCGACGCGCTGGTACTGCTCGGCAGCGTCCTGCGCGCGGCCGCCGTCAAACAGCGCATCGGCCTGCAACATGGCGAACTCCGCGCGGCGCGGATCGGCGGCCGGCGCGATCTGCAGCAGACGCCGATAGCGCTCGGCGGCGGCGAGGAAGACCTCGCGCCGCGCCGCAATCTCCGCAGCGCTGCCCTGCGGCATCCGCTGCGCGCGCGCCTGGTGGTAGTGCCCCAGATCGTCGAGATGCCGGCGCAGTTCGGCGATCACCGCCTCGGGCGGCTGCGCATCCTTGCCTTGCGCGGCCCAATAACTTGAGCCCGGCAGGTAGCGCTCGGCATAGACTTCCTTGGCACGCAGCAGCGGCTCGCTGAAGCCGCCATCCTGATAGGCAGCAATCACGCGCTGCTGGAAATCCGGTGCGCGCGCGTGTTGAGGATGCCGTTCGACGAACGCCAGATAGACCTCGGCGGCATCGCTGTAACGCTGCTGATCCAGTAGCGCCCTGCCCAGTGCGACATACGACAGCGTGGCGAAGCGCGGCTCGCCATGCGCGGCAAAGTAGGCATTGGCAGCCTTGCCGCCGCCAAGCGCGGCGAAAGCCAGACTGCTGACACGCAGCGCGTCGACGGCCAGCTCCAGCTTTTGCGGCGCGACCACCGCCAGGGCCTTGTCGGGATCGTCGAGCACGCCGGGCGGCAGCTCGCGTTCGAGGATCGCCATGAAGACCGGCAGCGCCTCCTCGTACTTGCTCTGCTTGTACAGCGACCAGCCGAGCTTGTACTGCGCCGGCACGAAGAAGCCACCCCGCTCGCCCAGGGCCAGCACCGCGCGGTACTCGACTTCCGCCTCGGCGTAGCGCGACTGCACATACAAGAGCTCAGCGGCACGGAAACGACTGTCGCCGACCAGCGTCGACTTCGGGTACGCGGCACCGAGATGGCGCAGCGCGTCGATCGCCGCATTGTTGTCGTCGGCGAGTTGATAAGCGCGCGCCAGCTGGTAGTACGCCAGATCGTTGGCGGGGTCGTCCGGCTGCTCGCGCAGCAGACGCTGGTAAATGGCGATCGCCTTGTGCAGCTCGGCAGCGTCGGCCTGTGCATCGCCGCTGTCGCCGGCATCGACCTGAGCGATGCGCAGATAGGCGGCGCGACGCATCGCCTCGGCGCGCATCTGTGGATCGGCGGACAACTCGATGACGCGGTCGTAGCTGGCGATCGCCACGCGCGGGTCGGTGTCGACGGCGCCCGACGACTGCACGCGCAGAATGCTCGGCGTCTTGACGATCAGCCGGCCGTTCCTGAGCTTGCCGTTGTTCTCGGTCACGCTGCCGACGGTCGGCGCGACATCGGCCGCGTGCGCGGCGGCCAGGGCCAGCAGGCCCGGCACGATGGCGCCAGCCAGGATCCACGGGGTTCTGCGGACACTCACCGGCGCTCTCCGTGCGGCTCGCGATCGTAGACTCGCGCGAGCGCGAAGTGCGCTTCGGCGAGATAGCGCTCGGTCTGCTGACCGATGCGCTGCAACTGCTGATGGCCGGCGCTGCGCACCCGCTGCTGCGCGGCGCCGAGCGCCGGCGCCAGACGCGCGCGGAAGTCGGCGAACTTCGCCGCCGCAGTTTCGTCGCCGTGCGCCTGCAGGGCGTGGACGCGCTCGGCGGCGTGGCGGTCCAGCGCACGCAGCTGGCGATACGCATCGAGTGCGGCGGCGAACGCCGGATCGGTCGACAGCGTGCGCAGCGCCACTGCTTCGCTGTCATCGCGCTGTTCGACCAGCAAGCGCGACCAGCCATTGCTGGTGTCGGCATCACGGCGATCCAGCGCGGCAAACAATTCTCCGCCATCAAGCTGCTGCAACGCGGTGTCCAGCGTGCCGCGCGCCGCTTCCAGCGTGTCGACCGCCTGGCGATAGCGCGACTGCGCCTGCTCGTGCGCGCCGAAGTGATCGAGCGCGTACGGTAGCGCCAGCATGCCCTCCTGCACCGCAGGGTCGAGCGGATCGCGGCCGATCAGCTCGGTCCACGGAATCAGGGCGCGACGGATGTCGTCGGCGCGCTCGCCGCTGGCAACCGCCTGCAGGTAACGGAATGGCATCTGTCGGCGCGTCGCCGCGATTGCGTCGTCGGAGCCCGGTCGCAGCACTGAACCGCCGTCGGCCGGCACCGCGCCAGCGTCACGCGCCGCCGGCACCAGGTAGGCCCAGCCCAGGCCGAGCATCGCCGCGTTGGCGTACGGGCCCGGACTGCGGATGCGATCGAACACGGGCCGCGCCTCCGCGCCGCGATACGCGCGCAGCAGGCCATAGCCGAGCGTGAGATTGGCCAGATCACGCACCGCCAGGGCGGTTGACGACTTCGGTTCCTCCTTGCCGATCGCCTCGAGCGCAGCCAGACCCTGGGCGGGATTCTGTTCGTACAGCGTCACCGCGGCGTTGTAGCGACGCGTCGCGTCCGGCTCGGCGGCAACCAGCATCTCCGCGGCACCGGCCGGCAGCGTCGCGCCGCCCCACTGCAACTGCGCAGCGAAGCGCTGGCCGCAGGCATCGAGATATTGCGCGGCGCGCAGCCGCGCCTCGTCGGCCGCCGGCGTGCGCAGCTCGGCATCGGCGCCGCCCATGAAGCCGCTCTTGCTCAGGCGCAGTTCGAGCGCCTGACCGGGCGCGACCTGGAACTTGCGCTCGATCTGGGCGCTGAACCGCGTGGCATTGGGCTTGTTGCTGGCCTCGCGCCCGACCAATGTCGCACGCAGGCGATGCTCACCGGGCGCCAGCATCTGCGCTGGCAGCGGATGCAAGCCGCCGTCCTGCAGCGCGCGCGCTTCCTGCTCGCTGAACAGGTAGCGCAGTGGTTCCAGCGTGTCGATCTGCACGCGCACTTCGCGCAGCCAGGCACCGTCGAGACTGGCACCAATCAGAATCGGCGTCGCCTGGTCCTCGCCCAGCAGGCTGCGCGCTTCACGATCGAGATGGACCAGCTCGGCACTGAGCGCCGTGAACTCCGGCGCCAGGGGCGCGGCGGCAACGGACAAGCCGAGCGATGCGGCTGCAAGTGCGGCCAACAGGCCGCGCTGCATCAGCGCGCGCGGCAGCAGACGCGCCGCCGCGGCGATGAAGCGCAGGCGCGGGTCAAGACCGCAGCGATTCGATCTGGTTTGCGGAATGGGCATGGCAAGCGGTGGAAACGGAGCGGCGCCGGACGGCCAGGCGGCGCAAGGCCGGAGCGAGCAGGCCACGGGCGAATGCGAGCAGGACGAGGCTACCGGAGCCAACGGCGATCGCTTCGATCGCGGGGCCGATGAACGGAAACAGGCTGACCTCAGACATGGACGACTCCTTGCAGGTAGTGCTCGGGAAGTCGCGGACGTCATTGGCCGCGGATGCGCGGGATCTGCCTTGATCCCGGAGCCGGAACAGCAAACCGGCTCAGGACAAAGCGAGCAAAGCCTGTGCCAATCGCAGACCACCGGCGGTCAATCGTGGGGCGCCACCGGCCGCGGTCATTCGCGGCCCCACAACGAGAAAACCCCGGGCAGGCCGGGGTTCGCAGCTACCGCCCGCGGCGTTCAGCCGCGGATCGCGGCCCGCGCCGCCTCAGGGCGCCAGCCACGCGATGCCAGGTAGGCCGCCGGATCGAGCGGATCGAGTTCGCCGCCGTCGATGAAGCGCGATTCCACGGTGGCGCCATCCACGCCCAGGACCACGGCGCCGGCACCTTCACGGATCGCGTCGGACGCCGGGCGCGGCAAATCGAGCGCGGTGGCGGCGTCGCAGAAAGCATCGACATCACAGACCGCGCTGGTCAGCTCGGCCAGGCTCAGCGACTGGTTCCACTGCCGCCAGCGCAGCATCTGCAGCGCGCACCACATCAGCTGCGAACGCCGCGGAAAGGCTTGCAAGCCGGACGCGAAACGCGGCGGCGTACCGGCCCCCTGCCCGCGCAGGACGGCTTCGGTCCAGGACTCCGGCACCGCCAGCACGCCGTTCTTGTGCAACAGGCCGGTCAGCTCTCGACCCAGATCGCGGCTGGTGATCTCCTGCAGCGCCGCCATGACCGCCGCCAGCAGCGCGCGATGGGTCTGCGGAAACTGCTGCGCCCATTCGCGGGTAACGCCAAGCACCTTGTCGGCGCCGCCGTCCCAGATGCTGCTGGTCGCGGCGACCACGAAACCCAGGCCGCCCTTGACCGCCGCAGTGTTCCAGGGCTCGCCAACGCAGAAGCCATCGACCGCACTACTTTCGAGCAAGCGCACCATCTGCGGCGGCGGCGCGACGCTGAACTCGATGCCGGGCGAATCGGCGTCGATGCCGCCAAGCGCCAGCCATTCGCGCAGCAGGTAGTGATGCATGGAGAACGGGAACACATGCGCCAGCCGCAGCCGCCCGCCGGCGCGAACGTGGGCAGCGACGGCGCTGGCGCTGTCGATCACGCTCATGCCCGGCTTGAGACCGATGCGGTCGGCGATGGTGCGCGAGAAGGTGATCGCCGAGCCGCCCTGCGACAGGCACAGACCGGTGACCATCGGCACGCCGACACCGTCGGCGCCCAGCGTGGCGGCAACCGGCATCGGCGCCAGGCACTGCGCGGCGTCGAGCGCGCCATAGGCGAGACGGTCGCGCAGGCTCGCCCACGACACTTCGCGGACCAGTTCGACGTCAAGCCCGGCGGCGCGGAAATAGCCGCGGTGCGCCGCCCACAGCAGCGGCGCCGAATCCAGCAGCGGCATGTAGCCGACCGTGAGGTGCGCGATCTCCGGCTTGAACGGCAGAACCAGGTTCACGAACTTTCCTCCATGTTGTTGTGATCGCCGTCCAGCAGCTCGGCAGCGGCGAGCACGGTGCGCGCCGCCTCACCGATGGTGACGCGGCGCGTCATCGCGTTCTTGCGCAGCAGCGCGTAGGCGGCAGATTCATCGAGCTTGCGCAGCTTGACCAGCAGCGCCTTGGCGCGTTCTACGTCGCGGCGGTCGGCCAGCCGCGTGCGCATTTCGTCCAGCTCGTTGCGCAGCTTCTGGTGCTCGCGGAAGCGGGCGATGGCGACATCGAGGATCGGCTTCAGGCGATGCGCCGCCATGCCGTCGACGATGTAGGCAGTGACACCGGCGCGGACCGCCTGTGAGATGGTATCGGGGTCGGAATCGCGGGCGAAGAAGATGATCGGCCGTGGCACCTGCTGGGTCACTGCCGCACAGTTATCGAGCACGTCGCGCGCCGGATTGTCCATGTCGACCAGAATCACATCGGGGCGGACCCGACGCACCGCGGCCAGAAGATCCTCGTTGGCCGACAATCTGGCGACCACGTCATGGCCGGTTGCACGCAGCGCCTGAGTGACGAAAGCGGCACGCGCCGCATCATCATCAACCAGCACCAAACGCAGGCTGGCGTTGGATCGCCCGTTCGGTGTTCCGCGCTTGCCAGGCAACCGGTTGAGTTCGTCGAGCGTCTGCATCTGCGTATTCCTGATCGCTTGCGCGATCGTCCAATCCGTATGTGTAACCACGACTCGAACCCACATGGGTGGGGCATCAGCGCGTCGTTGCGGGTGCCTTGGCGAGGTTCCTGACTGATTGTAAAGCCAATTCCGTGCCAGCAGCCGTTCGCCGTTATGGCGCCGGCACTTGCAACGCCGCGGCAGGCCGGCACGCTGCCGTGGCGGAGGAAAATCGCCGATACTCCGCGCCTCAATCGCTCGCCCCATGCCCCGCAAGCCCGCCCACGAGCAGTTCGACACGCTCAAAGTGATCCGTGAACAGGCCTTCGAGCTGTTCGGTCGCTATGGTTACGAGGGCGTCTCGGTGGGCGACATCGCCAAGGCGGCCAAGCTGTCGAAAGGCGCGCTGTACTGGCATTTCGCCGGCAAGGAGGAGTTGTACCTGGACTGCCTGCGGCGCCTGCATGCGATCTTCGAGGAACACGTCTTCACGCCGATGCGTGCCACCGCCGACCCGGTGCTGGCGGTGCTGCAGATCTTCACCGGCATGCAGCAGTTGATGCAGGACCCGCGCGTCGAGCAAGGCGTGGCCGGCTACTGGCTGATCCCGTCGCGGCCTGAAACCGCCGTGCTGACGGCGGCGCAGCGCGCCTTCGAACAGGCGTCGATGGAAACCATCGGTGAGGTGCTGCGTCGCGCCGGCGACGAGGGCAGCCTGGACCTGGCCGGCGACGCCGACGAAATGGCGCGCGCGGTGATCGCGCTGATCGAGGCCTGCGTCATCCCCTTGCGCCAGTACTCCACCGAGGAGATGAACAGCATCTTCGGCGTGCTCGCGCGCACCCTGTTCCGCGCTTACGCCAAATCCGACGCCCTGCTGCAGCTGGCGCGGGAGATCTGAAGCCCTCGCTGGCGAACGGCGGCCCCGCGGCCGCCGCCGCGCGACAGCGCGCGCTGGCGCTGATGCGATTGCCCGCCGCTGCCCTGCCCGCCACGATGCAGCCACAAACCAGGACAGGAGGAGAACCGCGTGGTCCAGCCGGCGCCATGGATACTGCGCAGCATGGTGGCGCTCGTCTACGGCCGGCGCGGACTGCTGTTGTCCGTGCTGCTGGCTGTCACCGCGCTGCTGCTGGCCGCCGCCTGCCGCCTGCAGCCCGACCCGGGCTTCGACAAGCAGATTCCGCTGTCGCATCCGTACATGGCGGTGTTCAAGCGCTACGAGCGTGCGTTCGGTGGCGCCAATCTGGTGTCCATCGCCTTGCTGCGCCGGCCGGGCCGCGGCACCGATATCTACGACCCCACCTTCCTCGATACGCTGCGCCGGCTCAGCGACGCGGTGTTCTTCCTGCCGGGCGTCGACCGTCCGCGCGTCAGCTCGCTGTTCACGCCGGGGGTGCGCTATCTGGAGGTCGTCGAGGACGGCTTCGTCTCCGGCGACGTGATCCCGCGCGACTACGCGCCGACGCCGCCGATGTTGGCGCGCGTGCGCGCCAACGTCGCCAGGGCCGGTCTGGTGGGCCGGCTGGTGACGCTCGACCAGCGCGGCGCGATGGTGCTTGCCGAGTTGCTGGAACGCGATCCGCAAAGCGGCGCGCGGCTCGACTACACGACGCTCGCCGCGCGCCTGGAAGCGATCCGCGACGCGTTCGAGAATGACGACTACAGCGTGCACATCGTCGGTTTCGCCAAGCTGGTGGGCGATGTCAGCGACGCCGGCCGCAACGTTGCCGGCTTCTTCGGCATCGCGCTGGCGGCGACGCTGCTGCTGCTGTGGCTGTTCTGCGGCTCGCTGCGCCTGGCGCTGCTGCCGCTGACGGCGGCGTTGACGGCCGTGAGCTGGGAACTGGGCCTGCTGCAGCTGGCCGGCTTCGGCCTGGACCCGTTCGCGATCCTGGTGCCCTTCCTGATCCTGGCCATCGGCGTCTCGCACGGCGTGCAGTACGTCAACGCCTGGAGCCACGAAGTGGCGTTCAACGGCCTCGACGCCCTGGCGGCATCGCAGGCGACATTCCGCCAGCTGTTCCTGCCCGGCACCGTGGCCATCCTGACCAATGTCGTCGGCTTCGCCACGCTGGCGTTCATCCAGATCGGCATCGTCCAGGAAATGGCGATCAACGCCGCGCTCGGCATGCTCGCGGTGATCGTCACCAACAAGCTGATGCTGCCGATCGTGCTGTCCTGGGTGCGACTGCCGGACCCGGCGCGATTCCGCGCGCGGCAGCTCGCCCGGGCCGCCCGCTGGGACCGGCTGTGGCGGTGGCTGCAGCCGCTGGCGGGCGCGCCGGCGGCGATCCCGGTGCTGCTGCTGGCCGCCGCCGGCCTGAGCTGGGCACTGGCGATGTATCCGCAGCTCACCGTCGGCGATCAGCAGTCCGGCGTGCCGGAGCTGAAGGCCGATAGCCGCTACAACCGCGATGCGCGGATCATCAGCGAGCAGTTCACGATCGGTGTCGACGTGCTCAAGGTGCTCGCCGTGGTCGGCCCTTACGGCTGCGTCGATGCCGCCAAGATGGATCATGTCGATCGCCTCGCCTGGCAGCTGCAGAACGTCACCGGCGTGCGCTCGGTGTGGTCGCTGCCGCAGCTGGCCAAGCAAGTGCGCAGCGCCTGGTTCGAGGCCGCGCCGAAATGGCAGGTGTTGCCGCGCGGCGAGGCGCTCGGCGAGCTGGTCGCGCCGATTCCCGGCTCGCTGGGCCTCGCCAACCCGGACTGCAGCGTGCTGCCGCTGGTGGTGTTCCTCGCCGATCACCGCGCCGACACGATCGCCCGGGTGATCGACACCGTGAAGCGCTACGCCGCCCGCGAGGACGGTGCCGACGTGGATTTCCAGCTGGCCTCCGGCAACGCCGGCGTATGGGCCGCCACCAACGAGGAGATCCGCGCGCGCGAACTGCTGGTGATCGTCTGGGTGCATGCGACGCTGGCGCTGTTCGCCTGGCTGTCGTTCCGCAGCGGCGTCGCGGTGGCCTGCATCGTCGGGCCGCTGGTGCTGTGCTCGCTGCTGACCTACGGCCTGATGGCAAGCTTTGGCATCGGCATGAAACCGGCGACCCTGCCGGTGGCCGCGTTCGGTGTCGGCATCGGCGTCGACTACGGCATCTACCTGTGGAGCGTGCTGGCGCGCCATCGCGCCGCTGGCGCCGAACTGCGTCCGGCTTATGGCGAGGCTCTGCGCCACACCGGCAAGGCGGTGATCTTCACCTCCGCCTCGCTGCTGCTGAGTGTCTTTACCTGGCTGTGGTCGGACCTGCAGTTCCAGGTCGACATGGGCCTGCTGCTC
This sequence comes from uncultured Solimonas sp., assembly GCA_966252075.1. Lineage (GTDB taxonomy): Bacteria > Pseudomonadota > Gammaproteobacteria > Nevskiales > Nevskiaceae > Solimonas. The sequence goes on along the minus strand of CBINNP010000019.1, from coordinate 13,576 downwards.
TTGTTCATGTTCGCAGCCAACCTGTTCGGTGCCGTGCTGCTGCTGCCGGCGCTGGCCTGGCTGTTCACGACGCACGGTCCGCGGGCGCGACCGCTGCGCGCTTCCTGAAGGAGACGACGATGCGCCACCGTGACCGCGCCTTCCGCTCGCTGGCCCTGAGCCTCCTGCTGCTGACGGCGCCCGGCTTCGCCAGGGTCGGTGCCGACGAGGCCGCGCGGCTCGGTCGCGAGCTGACGCCGCTGGGCGCAGAAAGGGCCGGCAATGCCGCCGGCACGATTCCGGCCTGGGAGGGCGGCCTGCCGCAGCGGGACATGGCGCGCGGCGCCGATCCCTACGCCGCCGACAAGCCGCTGTACACGATCACCGCCGCCAACGCCGCGCAGTATGCGGCGATCCTGACCGAAGGCCATCGCGCCCTGCTGCGCAGCTTTGCCGACTACACGATGGCGGTGTATCCGAGCCGCCGCAGCGCCGCCTACCCGGCCTGGTTCTACGAAGCCACGCGGCAGAACGCCACGCGCGTCGAGTTGAACAATCAGGGCCACGGCTTCTGCTGCACCGCACAGGGCTATCCGTTCCCGATCCCCAGGAACGGCCTGGAAGTGATGTGGAATCACATCCTGCGCTACAACACCAGCGGCCTGCGCGGTCACCTCAACTCGGTGACCACCGCCAGCGACGGCAGCTACGTGGTGCAACGCGACTATGTGGAACTCGCCTTCGCCTACAACAGCCCGCAGGCGACCGTCGAATCGATCAAGGGCATGAACGTCTACATCTTCGACAAGACCTTGTCGCCGCCGAACCTGGCCGGCGAATCACGCCTGCTGCATGTGCCGATCGACCGCATCGCCGAGCAGACCGGCGTCTGGGTCTATACCAAGACCGCCGGCCGGCCGCGGCGGATCGGCGAGGTCGGCTACGACAATCCGCTGTTCGACGGGCTGATGACGCACGACCAGCTCGACATGTTCAACGGCCCGCTGGACCGCTACGACATCAAGCTGCTCGGCAAGAAGGAAATGCTGATCCCGTACAACAGCTACCGGCTTTACGACCCCAGGCTGAAGTACAAGGACATCATCCGCCCGGGGCATATCAATCAGACGCTGGCGCGCTATGAACTGCACCGTGTCTGGGTGATCGAGGCGCGGGTCAAGCCCGGCTTCACACATCGCTACAAGAAGCGCGTGTTCTACATCGACGAGGACTCGTGGATCGTCCATGCCCAGGACATTTACGACGAGCGTGAGCAGTTCTGGCGCACCGCCGAATCGCACTCGATCGCCTTTGCCAACGTGCCGGTCGTCGTCAACGGCGTGCAAGTCCATTACGACCTGCAATCGCGGCGCTACGTCGCCATCAACCTGACCAACGAGGAACGTGCGCTCATGCAGTACGACTGGCACGCTGATCCCGCATACTTCTCGCCGGCCGCCCTGAAGCGCTTCTCCGCGGCCTCGCCGCCATGAAGCCACTCCGACGAAACCCCTTCCGGGGCCGATCGACGGCACTCAGGCGCGGCTTATATTTTTGAAAAAGAAGAAAAAATTAAGGACGAATTCAGTTACCCGGCGTAGCCTCTGGCCACAGTCCGCAAGTGCGCGGACATTCGGGCGTCCAAGGAGACGTGCGATGAACAAGCTGATGATCGTGGCAGGTATTTCCAGCGCCGTGCTGGTAGCGCAAGCAGCCCATGCAGGCCGTTATTACGACGACGACTACCGCGGATATCCGCGTGGACGCGATCACGATCGCAGCGTCGAATACGCCCGCGTCGTCTCGGCCGCGCCCATTTACCGGGAGGTGCGGGTCAGCCAGCCCCGGCAGGAATGCTGGGACGAGCCCGTCAGCTACCGCGATCCTCGCTACAGCAACAACGTCACCGCGGGCGGCCTGATCGGCGCCATCGCCGGTGGCGTCATCGGTCACCAGTTCGGCGGCGGCTCCGGCAAGGCGGCGGCGACGGCGGTTGGTGCCGTGGTCGGTGCCGGCATCGGCGCCAATACCGCCGCCGCCAACACACCGCGCAGTTACCGCACCGCTTACGAGCAGCGCTGCCGCTACGTGCCCGACTCGTACACCGAGCAGCGCGTCGAAGCCTATGACGTGACCTACCGCTACAACGGACGTCTCTACCGGACGCGCACGCCGTACGACCCGGGTGACCGCATCGCCGTCGACGTGGACGTGCGCCCGGTCGCCTACTAAAGTTTTACGCATGCGTCGTTCCTTGCGCCTCGCTGCGCTGATCGCCGGCGGCGTGCTGATACACGCCGCCGAGCTTGCGCACGCACGCAAGAATGCCAAGGACGACCTCAATCTGATGCAGCCGACGCCCTTGCAGCCAATGCCGGCAGAGAACTTCCAGCCGCGCAGTCCGCCGGGGCTGTCGGCCGATCGTGCCGCCCGCGAGATCGAGCGCCGTCATGGCGGCCGTGTGCTCGGCGTGCAGCCGGACGGCAGCGGCTACCGCGTGAAGATGCTCAAGGACGGCGAGGTCCGGATCTACCAGGTCGGCCCCTAGGCACCGCGACAAACCTTCACCCGTAACATCCGCCATTCACGAGCCGCTCTGCGAGCGGAGTCATCTTTCAGGGAGAACAGCATGCGAGCCTTAGTCATCGAAGACGATCCGGATCTGCGCGAGCAAGTCATGCGTTTCCTCAGTGACGAAGGATTTGCCGTCGATATCGCCGCCGACGGCGAGAACGGCGCCTACATGGCCGAGGAATACCCGGCCGATGTCGCCGTCGTCGATCTCGGCCTGCCCGGCGTGCCCGGCATCGAGATCATCCGCCGGGTGCGCAAGGCCGGCCGCAAATACCCGATCCTGATCCTCACCGCCCGCGACGGCTGGGAAAGCAAGGTCGAGGGCCTGGAGGCAGGCGCCGACGACTATCTGGTCAAGCCGTTCCACAAGGAAGAGCTGATCGCACGCGTTCGTGCGCTGGTGCGCCGCGTGGGCGGCTGGACGCAGGCGACGCTCAACTCTGGTCCGTACATCGTCGATACCAGCGCCAAATCGGTGATGGTCGACGGCAAGCCGGTCGATCTCACCAGCTACGAGTTCCGCGTGCTCGAGTACCTGCTGACGCATGCCGGCAAGGTCATCTCCAAGAGCGAATTGACCGAGCACCTCTACACCGAGGACGAGGAGCGCGACAGCAACGTCATCGAAGTCTTCATCCGCCGGCTGCGTTCCAAGCTCGACCCGGAAAGCCACTACAACCCGATCACGACCTTGCGCGGCTCAGGCTACCGGTGGGACCTGCCGCGCGGCTGACCACGACGGTGACGCGGCGTCCACGCGTCACCTCGCTTCGTGCGCGACTGCTGATCTCGACGGCCATCATCCTGATGGCCTTCGTCGCACTCGGCGGCCTGAGTCTGGAAAAGGCCTTCGAGAGCGCCTTGCTGCAGGCGCAGCAGGACAAGCTCGAAGGCCTGATCTATTCGCTGATGGGTGCGGCCTCGACCACCCCCGAAGGTGAACTGATGGTCGATCTCGACGCGATGACCGACCGCCGTCTGCGCGAGCCGCTGTCCGGCCTGCAGGCGGCGCTGTTCAACGAGATCGGCGTGATGGTGTGGAGCTCGGTGCAGGATCTCGACGTGCCGGCGCCGCCGCAGCTGGAAACCGGTCGCTGGCAGTTCGAACGCTTGTACGCACCGGACGCCTTCCGGCTCAACTTCGCCGTGCGCTGGGTCGATTCCGACCGCCCCCAGCCGCGCATTTACACCTTCAGCGTCATTGACGATACCTCGTCGTTCGATCGCCAGCTGAAGATCTTCCGCCGCAGCCTCTGGGGCTGGCTGGCGGCGACCGTGGTCGCACTGGTGGTGGTGCTGTTGCTGATCCTGCGCTGGAGCCTGTCGCCGCTGCGCAAGCTCGGTCGCGAACTGCACATGATCGAGACCGGCCTGCAGACGGAAATCGAAGGCTCCTACCCGGACGAGCTCAAGCCGCTGACGCGGGATCTCAATGCGATGATCTTCAGCGAACGCAGCCAGCAGACGCGGTACCGGAACTCGCTCGGCGATCTGGCGCATACGCTGAAGACACCGCTGGCGGTACTGCGCGGCCTCAGCAGCGAAACGGCGATCCCGCCGAACGAACGGCACACCCTGTCCGAACAGGTCGGTCGCATGCAGCACATCGTCGATCACCAGTTGCGTCGTGCCGCCGCCGCCGGCAGCCGCACGCTGACCGAACCGGTCGCGCTCAAGCCGCTGGTCGACAAGGTGATGTCGGCGCTGACCAAGGTTTACGCCGCGCGCGGCATCCGCTTCGACAACGAGCTTGATCCGCTGCTGCGGCTGCGCGCCGACCAGGGTGATCTTTACGAAATGCTCGGCAACCTGCTCGACAATGCCGCCAAGTATGGCGATCGCCACGTGCGGATCGCTGCCAGCAACGATCCGCAGCAGTGTCGCATCGATGTCGACGACGACGGCCCGGGATTTCCGCAAGCACCGGAAAAGCTGCTGGAACGCGGCGCCAGGGCCGATACCCGCAAGCCCGGCCAGGGCATCGGTCTGGCGGCGGTCGCCGAGATCGTGCAGGCCTATGGCGGAAAGCTGCTGCTCGGCCGCAGCGACTTGGGCGGCGCCCGCGTCAGCGTGGTGTTCCCGATTCGATGAGCCGCTGTCGCGCACGACAAAAAAGGCCGGCTCCCGGGAGCCGGCCTTTCGCTTTCACCCCGCAGGATCAGAAGCGATAGCCAACAAACGCCGCCACCGTCCACGGATCGAGCGTGATGCTGACCTCCTGCCCGGTGCTCAGCTGCGTATCGGTCTTCAGGAAGGTCTTGGCGACCATCAGTTCACCGAACCAGCGCTGGTCGATGCGCATCGCCAGGCCGAGCTGCGGCGTCACTGCGAACTTCGAATCGATGTTCATCTTGGTCGGCTCGTAGCCCGGATTGGTCAGGCCGCTGAGCGTGCCGTTGCCACGCTCGTCGAAGAAGTACGCATAGGTGAGGCCGACGCCGACATACGGACGCAGACGCTGCGCGGTGTCGCCGAAGTGATACTGGCCGAACAAGGTCGCCGGCAGCGCCTTGGTATCACCAACCTTGCCGACGCCATCGATGGTGCCGGCGCCCTTGATGTCGTACTCGAACGGCAATGCCAATGGCAGCTCGATCGCCCAGTGGTCGGTGACCATGTAGGTGATGCCGCCCGCCGGACGCACACTGCTCTTGGAGACATCGACGCGACTGCCCGCCTGGCTCGGTGCGGACAGGTCGCCGCTGTCGACGTCCGGAAAGATACCCATCACGCCGCCCTTGACGATCCAGCTGCCGGCGCCATTGGCGAAAGCCGGAACGGTCGTACTCAGCGCCAGCAGCGCCACTGCGATTGCATGCTTTTTCATGTTTTCGTTCTCCTCGCGATCAGAGCCAGCCGGCCTTGGCCAGCGCATCGGTCACCATCTCGGCGAGCAGCTGGTGGCCGTATGGCGTCGGGTGGAAGTCGTTGGCGAAGACATAGCTCTTCCACCAGTTCGGATCGCTCACGCCTGCCGGCGGATTGGCCGACAGCTCGGTGGAGGTGCATTGCGCGATGTCCTTGCCGATCAGGTCGCAGACCGGATCGGTGACATTGCTCAGCGCGTACTGCGGCGGATCGTTCACCTCTTCGTTGAAGTGCCTGTAGAAGTCGACCATCGTCACCCGCGGCTCATCCTCGAACTGGTTCAGCAGCTCGTTGTTGAACGCGCCGACCCAGGCCTGCGCAACCGCGCTCACCTGCGCCGCGCTCTCGGCCGGCAGCGTGGCCAGCACGCGCTGGAACTTCGGCGTCTTGGTGACGTCGAGCGTGTTCATCACCACCACATGCGTCGCGCCCTTGTCGAGCAGATTGGCCTTGATCGCGGTCGCCAGCTTGCTCGCCAGCGCGGTCATATACATGCCGCCGGCGGTGGGCAGATCGCCCTGCTGCAGAACTGGCCCGGCCAGCTGCGCCGGCACCAGGCTCAGCACCCGCCCGGCGAAATACTGCTGGTAGGTGGTGTTGCCCTGCGCGGCGAGCAGAAAATACTGCAGCATTGCCGCCACGTCGTTGGCCCCGCTGTCACCGCCGACCATCACCAGATCGCCGTCGTCATAGCTGCGGGCGCCGGCATCGTTGAGCTGCTTGATGATCGATACCGGCGAATTCTCGTCGACGGTATTGCTGGCCGGCTGATAGTTCTGGATCACCGAACCGGCGATCGCGTAGTTGCTGCAGCCGTTGCTCGCGGCATTGTTGGTGAAAGTGGAACCGTCGAAGCCATAGACGCGGCACAGCTGCTGGTCATAGGCGCCGGCGACACGCTCGTTCCACGTCAGGATCTTCTCGCCTTCGGCAGGCTGCACCGTGACCTTGTAACCGTAGACGCCGGTGTCGGTCAGGCTTGCGCCCATCGTCGTCACCGAATCGAATTCCAGCTTCGTACTGCCGCTATTGCCGCCGCCGCCGCCGCAGGCCGCCAGAGCGGATACGGCCAGGATGATCAGACATCTCCTCATGGGACACCTTCCTTATAGAAATAGAACCGAGCTGCGCTGTGCGCCGGCAGCGACAAAGCCGCTGATGACTTCTCGCCTGCCTCGCGACTGAACGCGTGGCCGCGATTATCAGACCGTGCCCGACGGCGCTGACTGGCCGCAGAGACACAGCGGTGTGAACGGTCGGAATCGGGGAATGAACGGTCGGCCACTCGGACAGCGCAATGGCGCCCTGTAAAGCCTGCGGCATGCGCGAGTGCATGCGCCGATGCAGCAGGCAGCAGCGTTTCAAGGCCGCACGCAAACTGGCGCGTGCAGCGCTTCAACAATCCGTTGGTGGTTTTCGCCTAGGTAGTTTCCCTAGGTCAGAAACGGGTGTTTGGCGGAATCAGATCGCCGGGAAGCGCAGGAAATGACTGCGGTAGTAGCGCAATTCCTCGATCGACTCCTTGATGTCGTCGAGCGCCAGATGCTTGGACTGCTTGTCGAAGCCCCTGGCGATGTTCGGCGCCCAGCGCGTGCACAGTTCCTTGAGCGTGCTGACGTCGAGATTGCGGTAATGAAAATACTTCTCCAGCTGCGGCATCCAGCGCGCCAGGAAGCGTCGATCCTGGCAGATGGAGTTGCCGCAGATCGGCGACTTGCCGGCCGGCACCCATTTCTGCAAGAAGGCGATGGTCTGCGCCTCGGCCTCGGCATCGCTGACCTGACTTTCACGCACGCGCTGCGTCAGGCCACTGCGGCCGTGCTGGTGGGTGTTCCACTCGTCCATGATCGCCAGCTCCGCATCGCTGCGGTGGATCGCCAGCATCGGCCCCTCGGCCAGCACATTGAGGTGCACATCGGTGACGATGGTGGCGATCTCGATGATGCGATGCTGCTCCGGAATCAGACCGGTCATTTCGAGATCGATCCAGATCAGATTGCTGGCGCTTTGGCTCACGGGTTTTCTTTCATTCGAATGGGCAGCGGCAATGGTATCGTGAACCGGCATCCGCAAGATCAGGAGCGCCGCTCATGCCGCAAGGCGCGATTCTGCAGGCGATCGGCAACACGCCGCTGGTAGCGCTGAGCCGGTTCGACACCGGGCCCTGCCAGCTGTTCGCCAAGCTGGAGAACCAGAACCCGACCGGCTCGATCAAGGATCGCATTGCACTGACGATGATCGAAGCCGCCGAGCGCGATGGCCGCCTCAAGCCGGGCGGTACCTTGATCGAGGCCACCGCCGGCAACACCGGCCTTGGCCTGGCACTGGCAGCAAGCCAGAAAGGCTACCGGCTGATCCTCGTCATCCCCGACAAGATGGCGCAGGAGAAGGTGCTGCACCTCAAGGCGCTGGGGGCCGACTGCCGCATCACGCGCAGCGACGTCGGCAAGGGCCATCCGGACTATTACCAGGATGTCGCCGAGAAACTGGCGCGCGAAACGCCCGGCAGTTTCTACGTCAACCAGTTTGCCAATCCCGCCAATCCCCTGGCACACGAAACCAGTACCGGCCCGGAGATCTGGGCACAGATGCAGCAGCAGCTCGACGCAGTAGTCGTTGGTGTCGGCAGCGGCGGCACCTTGACCGGACTGTCGCGCTACTTCGCGCGGGTTGCACCGCAGGTGGAGATGGTGCTCGCCGACCCGCGCGGCTCGGTGCTCGCCGGCGTCGTCCGCAGCGGGCATATCGAGCACGAGGCCGGCAGCTGGCTGGTCGAAGGCATCGGCGAGGATTTCGTGCCGCCGAACTGCGAGCTGTCGCGCGTGCGCCATGCCTACGAGATCAGCGATGCCGAGAGCTTTGCCGCCGGCCGCGAACTGCTGCGCCGCGAGGGCATCCTCGGCGGCTCCAGCACCGGCACGCTGCTGGCAGCAGCGCTGCGCTACTGCCGTGCGCAGGCGACGCCGAAGCGCGTCGTCACCCTGGTCTGCGACAGCGGCAACAAGTATCTGACCAAGATGTACAACGACGCCTGGCTGTTCGAGCAGGGCCTGCTTGAACGCAGCCGCGATGGCGCGCTGGTCGATCTCATCGTGCGCCGCTACGCCGAAGGCTCGGCGGTCACCGTGCGGCCCGAAGACAGCCTGCTGCACGCCTACCGGCGGATGAAGCTGTTCGATGTCTCGCAGCTGCCGGTGATGGACGGCGAGCGCCTGGTCGGCATCGTCGACGAGTCGGACCTGATCCAGAAGGTACATCCCGACCCGCAGCGCTTCCGCGACGCGGTGGCGACGGCGATGGTGACGCGGCTGGAGACGGTGCCGCCCGAGGCGCCGATCAGTGCGCTGATGCCGGTGTTCGCACACGACCATGTGGCGATCGTCGCCGACGGCGAACGTTTCATCGGCTTGATCACCCGCATTGACCTGCTGAACCATCTGCGCAAGCAACTGAGCTGAGGAAGATCCCGCGCGTGAGTACGCCTACGCAAACCCGCTTCGCGACCCGCGTGATTCATGCGGGTCAGTCCCCCGATCCCTCGACCGGCGCGATCATGCCGCCGATCTACCAGACCTCGACCTACGTGCAGCAATCACCGGGCGTGCATCAGGGCTTTGAGTATTCGCGCACGCAGAACCCGACGCGCTTTGCCTACGAGCGCTGCCTCGCCGAGCTGGAAGGCGGAGTGCAGGGTTTCGCGTTCGCCTCCGGCATGGCGGCGACAGCGACCGTGCTCGAGCTGCTGGACAGCGGCAGCCACGTGATCGCCAGCGACGACATGTACGGCGGCACCTACCGCCTGTTCGCGCGCGTGCGCGAGCGTTCGGCCGGCCTGCGCTTCTCCTACGTGGACATGCGCGATCCGCAGCAGATCGAGGCCGCGATCAGGCCGGACACGCGGCTGATCTGGGTGGAGACGCCGACCAATCCGATGCTCAGGCTGGTCGACCTGGCCGCGGTCGCCGAGATCGCCCGGCGCCGCGGCGTGCTGACAGTGGCCGACAACACCTTCGCCAGCCCCTACGTGCAGAACCCGCTGCAGCACGGCTTCGACGTGGTGATGCATTCGGCGACCAAGTACATCGCCGGCCATTCCGATGTGGTCGGCGGGCTGTTGATTGCGCGCGAGGCGGCGCTGGCCGAGCAGCTGCGTTTCCTGCAGAACGCCGGCGGCGCGATCGCCGGCCCGTTCGACAGCTTTCTCGCGCTGCGCGGCGTCAAGACGCTCGCGCTGCGCATGCAGCGCCATTGCGACAACGCGCTGGCACTGGCGCAGTGGCTGCGGGCGCATCCGCGGGTCGACCGTGTGCATTATCCCGGCCTGCCCTCGCACCCGCAGCACGCGCTGGCGAGGCGGCAGATGCGCGGCTACGGCGGCATGATCAGCATCGAACTCAAGGGCACGCTGGCCGAGGCGCGACGCTTCCTCGAACGCTGCCGGCTGTTTGCGCTGGCCGAATCGCTGGGCGGCGTCGAAAGCCTGATCGAACACCCGGCGATCATGACGCACGCCTCGATCCCGGCCGAGGCCCGGGCCGCGCTGGGCATCGGCGACGGCCTGTGCCGGCTATCGGTCGGCGTCGAGGATCTCGACGATCTGCGCGACGATCTGGCGCAGGCGCTGCAATAAGCGCTGCGCGCTAGAATCCGCCTCCGATCCTCACCACGAGTCCCGCATGACCGATCTTGCCCAGCGCCGCTGCGTGCCCTGCGAAGGTGGAGTACCGCCGCTGGATCTGGCGGCTGCCAGCAAGCTCAAGGAACAGCTCGACAAGCGCTGGAAATGGGCACGCGACGGCAAGGCCATCGAGGCCACTTTCAGTTTCGACAACTATTACCAGACCAGCGCCTTCGTCAACGCCGTGATCTGGATTGCCCATACCACCGACCACCATCCGGACATCAGCTTCGGCTACAAGAGCTGCACCGTCAGCTACTGGACGCATGCGATCGATGGGCTCAGCGAGAACGACTTCATCTGCGCGGCGAAGATCGACGCGGCGCTCGACTAAGTGCCTGGGGTTTGACGGCCAGCAAGCTACAGCGTACGACGGTCACTCAGGGCATGCGCCAGCGTGCCGCCGTCGACGTATTCCAGTTCGCCGCCCATCGGTATGCCGTGGGCGAGCCGTGACACGCCGATACCGCGCGCCTTGGCCATTTCCGCCAGGTAGTAGGCGGTCGCCTCGCCCTCCACCGTGGGATTGGTGGCGATGATCAGTTCGCGGACCCAGCCGGCGTCCAGCTGCGCCGCCAGCGCCGGCAGCCCGAGTTCGTCCGGGCCGATACCTTCCAGCGGCGACAACCGGCCCATCAGCACGAAATAACGGCCGCGGTATGGCGTGCTCTGTTCCACCGCCATCAGGTCGGCCGGCCCTTCCACCACGCAAAGCTGTCCGCTCTCGGCGCGGCTCTGGCTGCAGTAGCGGCAGCCTTCGTCCTCGCAGAACATCCGGCAGCTCGGGCAGCGGCCGATGCCGGACAGCGCGTCGCTCAGCGCGGCGGCGAGCTGGCCGGCGGCGAGGCGGTCGCGATCCAGCAAATGAAAGGCCATGCGCTGCGCGGACTTGGGACCCACACCCGGCAGGCGGCGCAGGGCATCGATCAGACGGGTCAGGCGGGGGCTGTAGAGGCTCAAGGCGGCGGATCAGCGGAAACGGAAGCCGCAGATGGTACGCAAGGCTCAGAAGGTCTGCCGGCGCAGTTTTTTCTCCTGCATCGCCACCGTGGCGATCTCCTCGACCGACATGTTGGTGGAGTTGGCGTACGGGATGTTGTAACGGTGGTACAGCTGCTCCGCCTGGCGCAGCTCGAAGGCGCACTGCGCCAGCGAGGCGTAACTGGAACCAGGGCGGCGCTCGCTGCGGATCTGCGCCAGCCGTTCCGGATCGAGGATCAGGCCGAAGCAGCGGTCCTCCAGGCCGATCAGCGGTTTGGGCAGCCGGGCCTGATCGAGCGCGTCGTCGGTCAGCGGAAAATTGGTCGCAAACAAACCATGCTGCAGCGCCAGATAGAGGCTGGTCGGCGTCTTGCCGCAGCGCGACGGCGCGATCAGGATGATGTCGGCGCGGCCCAGTTCGCGCGTCGAGGCCCCGTCGTCGTGCTCCATCGCGTAGTTCATCGCGGCGATGCGGGCGTTGTAACGGGCGGTATTGGCACCGCCGTGGGCGCGTCCGGCGGTATGGGTGGCGGATTGCTCGAATTCCACCTCCAGCAGATCGACGAAATGGTCGAACAGATCCAGGAACATTGCCTTGGCGCCGCGCAGGATGTCGCGGACCTCGTCATTGACGGTGGTGCTGAAGATGACCGGGCGCACGCCCGATTCCGCCCCGACGAAATTGATATAGTCCACCGTGCTTCGGGCCCGATCCACCGAATTGATGAACGGCAGCGTGGTTTTGTCGACCTCCAGACTCTCGAACTGCGTCAGCAGTGTATTGCCTAAGGTTTCGGCAGTGATGCCGGTGCCGTCCGAGACGAAAAAAACGGTGCGTTGGGCCATGAGCGGCAGTGTCGGTGGTTTTGCTGGGCATGAACAGACCGGCGACGGGCATGACCCGACTCACCGGCACGCAACAATATTAGTCAGACTTGGCTGTCATTCCCCTTCGGGCTCCTTTTGATGCCCGCGCAGGCTTAAACCCGCTCCCCAATCGAGGTTCTCCAACGTGACCCGCAACGTCCTGTGGTACTCCGCACTCGGCATGCACGATGTCGAGATCGTCGGCGGCAAGAATGCTTCCCTCGGCGAAATGATCCGCAATCTGGCGCAGTCCGGCGTGCGCGTGCCCAACGGCTTTGCGACCACCGCCGAAGCCTATCGCGAGTTCCTCGCCTACGAGGGCCTGGCCGACCGCATCAACGCGCTGCTGGATGCGCTCGATGTCGAGGATGTCCCGGCACTGGCCAGGACCGGCAAGGCGATCCGCGAATCGGTGCTGAAGGCACCTTTCCCGGCGGCGCTGGAAGCCGAGATTCGCAGCCACTACGACCAGCTGGTCGCCCAGTCCGGTCTGAGCTCCGGCAGGGAGATCTCCGTTGCCGTGCGCTCCTCGGCCACCGCCGAAGACCTGCCGGACGCTTCGTTCGCCGGCCAGCAGGAAACCTTCCTCAACGTCCAGGGCATCGACAACGTCCTGCACGCGATCAAGGAAGTGTTCGCCTCGCTGTACAACGACCGCGCGATCGCCTATCGCGTGCACCACAAGTTCGAGCACTCGACGGTGGCGCTGTCGGCCGGCGTGCAGCGCATGGTGCGCTCCGACACCGGCGCCTCCGGCGTGATGTTCACCATGGACACCGAATCCGGTTTCCGCGACGCGGTGTTCGTCACCTCCAGCTACGGCCTGGGCGAAGCCGTGGTGCAGGGTTCGGTCAACCCGGACGAGTTCTACGTCTACAAGCCGAACATCCGCGCCCAGCGTCCGGCGATCCTCAAGCGCGGCCTCGGCGAGAAAGCCAAGAAGCTGATCTATTCCGCCGACCGCACGATCGGCAAGACCATCGAATTCGCGCAGGTTCCGGTCGAGGAGCGCAACCGCTTCTCGCTGAACGACGCCGAGGTCGAGGCGCTGGCCGCGCAGGCGCTGATCATCGAGGATCACTACGGCCGGCCGATGGACATCGAGTGGGGCAAGGATGGCGTCGACGGCCAGCTCTACATCCTGCAGGCACGTCCGGAAACCGTGCAGTCGCGCGCATCCGCCAACGTGCTGCGCCGCTACAAGCTGAAAGGCACCAAGGGCGCCATGCTCGCCGAAGGCCGCGCGATCGGCCAGAAGATCGGCACGGGCCCGGTGCGCATCGTCAGCTCGATCGCCGAGATGGAGCGAGTGCAGCCCGGCGACGTGCTGGTCACCGACATGACCGATCCCAACTGGGAGCCGGTCATGAAGCGCGCCAGCGCGATCGTCACCAACCGCGGCGGCCGCACCTGCCACGCGGCGATCATCGCCCGCGAGCTCGGCATCCCGGCCGTGGTCGGCTGCGGCGACGCCACCGAAGTGCTGAAGGACGGCGCCAAGGTCACGGTGTCCTGCGCCGAGGGCGATACCGGCTACGTGTACGAGGGCAACATCGACTTCTCGGTCGACGAGATCGCGCTCGACAAGATGCCGGACATCCCGGTCAAGATCATGATGAACGTCGGCAC